>USFD01000039.1 GCA_900553885.1 uncultured Ruminococcus sp. | reverse complement strand
CGGCACTTAGAGCGCGTCCTTTGCGCTCTTATGTACCGCTGCGCTGTGTCCGAACGAAAGTGTGTCCTCCGGCACTCCCTCACTCCGCCCCGGCGGACATTTCTTCACCCACAAATTCAGATTTCCTACGGCTTGCATCTCCCGCACGGCTCATATCCTTCTGAAAGAAGTTCCTCTCTTGTTCCCGTATACTCCTCCCGGTTCTTTTCCTTTATATCTTTAGCTCCTGAGCAGTCCGGATTATGAAATTTATGGGTATTTGTGTTCAATATGTACGTCTGTTCTTCTGCTGCCTGGGTTCCGCTCCCGCTGCCTTCTTCTGTATCTTTATCTTCGGAGCCGGAGAACCAGTTATCTCCTGTGGAATAATCAATGGTGATTTCCGGCTGGACATTATATACATATACATTAAAACAGATGCCCTTCCCGTCATCTTCCACAGACTCCGCTTCCATATGAACGCCGGATGCCACCAGATCATCTCCCTCAAAAACCGGTGTCACCCGGTACATAACATGATTCTCTGTCTCGTGTACATAATCGGCCACCATATTTTCAAAAGGGAGCATGCCTTCTGTATTCATATAACGCGTGCCGGTAATGAGGTTATCTTCATTTGCATTTTCTCCGGAGAGCTGATATCCGATCAGATGGCATCTGTTATACAGATACTTTCCGTCTACATTGTCATACTCCTTATTCTCCCACCCGGTCGGCTCAACCTGACTGATGGATTCCCTTTCTTCCGTAGGCATAAGATCTTCACCAATACATGCTTCCGCTTCTCCGCAGCGGCCCAGCTCATCCAGATCGCTGTACTCTTCATAAGAAACTGTGACCAGTTCCTGCTCTTCAAACTCCGGCTGGTTATCATTGATCTCCACGTAAGGCTCACCGCTGTATTCCGGTACATCCTGGACAGAATCATAACTTTCCGCCTGTACGGACTCCTCCTGCACGGACGGAGCCGGGGTTTCTGCACCATCCGGCTGCACGCCGCCGCAGGCAGTAAGCAGCAACGCAGACAGAACGGAAAGCAGTACCCCTCTGCCGGAATATTTTTTTCTCAGTTTCTCATCTGTTCTTTTTTGTCTTCTCATTTCCTCATTCTCCCCGTTTCCTGATAGATTCTCTGTATATACCGGCCGGAGGATTTCCCCTCAGCCTCAGAAACACCGCCTGCATATGCCGGGGCCTGCACTTTGTATCATATTCGGTATGATCTGTGCACGGCACGGCATAAACGGCGGTGTTTCTGAATGATGATCTGTTATCTTCTGTTCCTGTTTCTTTCATCCTGTCCCTGAACCGGAACCCGTACTCTCTGAGGCTCCCGGATCAGACCCGGGAAAAGGCTGTTCAGGATATCCTTCAGCTTCTTTCCCGTGTCAGTATATAAAATAAACATATAAAAATATTCTTTCAGCATCTTTCATATCCTCCTGAATCCATATTCAAACCTGTTTGTTTCTGGGATGTATTTTAACAGAAGGATTTCGCGCTGTCACCGCTTTTGCCAGTTATTTTATAATAATTTATACTTCGTTTATTAAGTTGAAAATTCTGTGTCCTCCGGAATATTCAGCGTTTTTCTGAGCCTGCCCCGAAGGGCCTGCACTGTCTGCGTCCCTGAGCCGCTCATTTCTTCCGTTCATACAGGAAACGGATGTGTTCGTATAATTCCGGAAAACTGATCCTGCATTCCCCGTTCCATATCCTGACAGGGATCTCCGCGTCAAACCCATATATAATCGGATATTCTTCATTTTCAAAATCATACACTACAACTGTCTTCCGTTCCGGATCAATCATCCAGTACTCTCTCACTCCCGCGTTCATATATTTCTGAAGTTTAATGACCGAATCTTTCTTTTTGGTTGACTTTGAAAGCACCTCAATAACAAAGTCCGGCGCGCCGTAAACACAGCGGTTAATGATCTTATCTCTGTCGCACACGATAATGACATCCGGCTGCACCATAGTCTTATTGTCACAGTCCAGCTGGACATCCAGAGGAGAGATTATCGGAAGACATTCTCCCTTTTTCTCCAGAACATATGACAAAAATTTCCCGTGGATAAATCCTGCAATCAGCTGGTGGGCCGACGTAGGAGCCGTCATGTCATAGATCACTCCGTCAATCAGTTCCACCCGCATATCATCCGGGATCAGATAATAATCATCCAGCGTGTAGTCGCCCTGGCTTTTTGTCAGATAAGCGCTCTTCGGTTCCCTCAGAAACATTCCTTCGCTCTCTCCCAGCACCTGCTCCAGAGCCATCAGCGTCTCATACCGGGGCGTTGTGGTAATTCCGCCAAGCACTTTCTGCACGGTACCCAGAGGCACTCCTGATAACTCCGCAATCTGAGAATAGGTATACCCCAGTTCCTTCTTCCTTTCCCGCATTTCCTGTACAGTCATATTTTCGGCCTCCTTTATCCGTTCATCCCGAAAGCAGCCTTACCGGTCTTCCAGATCCTGCTGCAATTCTTACCCCGGATCCTAATCCCTGCCGTCCTTTCAATTATTTTCTGAGGAAATCATATCACATAGAAATCCATTTTTCAATACTTTGCTTTCATAATATATCCATATTATTTCCATTTGGCGCTTTTTCGGATATACCCGGGTCGATTTGCCGGAATCCGGTTGCATTCATCTGCCGCACCGACTAAAATAGGCATGAAAGAAAACGCACAGATCTGTTCATCTATTCTGAAATTTCAGTAACATTAATTTACAACGGCGGAGGTGGCTTACTTGAAAAAGATTATGATTGTTGACGATGACGTCTGTATCGGCGATATGCTGGAGGAGCTGCTGGCAAAAGAAAACTACAGCACGGTAAGAGCCTATTCCGGAACCGAGGCTCTTCTGTACCTGTCCTCTCACAGACCGGACCTGATCCTGCTGGATCTGATGCTTCCGGGTTTAAGCGGGGAGGAACTGCTGCCCTTGATCCGGAATATTCCGGTTATTGTCCTGAGCGCGAAAGCGGCTGTAAGCGACAAGGTAGAGCTGCTGCTGGGCGGCGCTTCGGACTATATTACAAAGCCCTTTGACCGGGCGGAGCTTCTGGCCCGCATTGCCGTGCAGTTAAGAAAGCCCACGGCTTCCGAAGAAACTTCTCCATTTCTTTCCTTTGACGAGATCCGGCTTGACACTTCTTCCCGGACAGTTACGGTATCCGGTCTGCCGGTCCATCTTACAAAAACCGAGTATGCCATACTGAAGCTTCTTATCCGCAATCCGTCCCAGGTAATCACCAAATCGCTCATGCTGGACCGGATCAGCGAAGACACGCCGGACTGTGTGGAAAGTTCACTGAAGGTCCATGTAAGCAACCTGCGCAGGAAACTGAAAGAAATCAATGGAAAGGATTATATTGAAGCAGTGTGGGGAATCGGCTTTAAACTGAATGAAGATCTGGCTGCAAAAAATGAATCTTAACTATTTCTTTACCCTTTTCTTTACCGTTTTCTTACCCCCTGCCGGATAGAATAGTCACCGTAATAAAATTTATGATACCACTGACAGGAGGCTTGAAATTATGGACTATATTCTGACAGCAGAGTCGCTGTGCAAACGCTACCGGCGTTTTCAGGCGCTGGATGACTTTTCTATTCACGTGCCGAAAGGAGCTATTTACGGTTTTATCGGGAAAAACGGGGCAGGGAAAACGACGCTGATCCGCCTGATCTGCGGACTGCAGGAACCCACATCCGGCAGTTATTCCCTGTACGGAGCACGCAATACGGAACCCGGAATTGCAAAACACCGCAGAAGAATGGGCGCGGTGGTGGAAACGCCTTCCATTTATCTGGACATGACGGCGGAAGATAATTTAAAGGAACAGTACCGGATTATCGGACTCCCGTCTTTCGACGATATCCCTGAGCTTCTGGAACTGGTAGGGCTGGCTGATACAGGCCGGAAAAAGGCAAAGAACTTTTCCCTTGGAATGCGGCAGCGTCTCGGCATCGCCATTGCGCTGGCAGGAAATCCGGATTTTCTCGTCCTGGACGAACCGATCAACGGACTGGATCCCCAGGGGATTATCGAAGTCCGGGAGCTGATTCTGAAACTGAACCGGGAAAACGGCATTACTTTTCTTATATCCAGCCATATTCTCGACGAACTGGGAAGACTGGCCACCCATTACGGATTTATTGAAAAAGGACATATGGTAAAAGAAATGAGTGCAAAAGAACTGGATGCGGCGTGCCGTAAATGTATCCGGGTCCAGGTGTCTGATATCAGCGCATTTTCCCGGGTTCTGGATGAAATCGGCCTGGAATATAAAATTTTCTCCGATACAATGGCAGATATTTACGGGAAGATTAACATCACCCGTCTTGTTCTGGCTCTCGACAGAGAAAACTGTGATGTAATCTCGCTGACCGAGCGGGAAGAAAGTCTGGAGAGTTATTATGTCAATCTGATTGGAGGGAAGAAAAATGAGTAGATTATTAAGTGCAGGTTTTTCACGGCTGAAGAAAAGCAAATGTTTCCGGGGCTTTATAATTTTTATGTTTCTGTTCGGCGGGTATCTTAAGATTGCCGAATTTTACAACCAGGAGAAATATAACACATCCATTCCCCTTGACAGCGGATTGTTTATGTACGTTACTGTAATCGGGATCCTGCTGGCCGCATTTATCAGTCTGTTTATCGGCACGGAATACAATGACGGCACGATCCGGAACAAACTGGTCATCGGGCATACCAGGAACTCGATCTATCTGTCAAACCTGATCGTGTGCCTTGCGGCCGGTCTGCTGATGTGTCTGTCCTTCCTGTGTGCATCTCTTCTGATCGGTATACCGCTCCTGGGCCCCTTTTCCATAAATGTACAGGATATTGTAGTTATGGTGCTGGTCAGCTTTCTGATGAGCTTTGCATTTACAGGCCTTCTCACTCTGACCGCAATGATCTGCCAGAGCCGGGCAGTTACAGCAGTAATCAATATCCTGGCCGTATTCTTCCTGCTTCTGGTCTCTCTGACGATCACATCCTGTTTAAATCAGCCGGAAGTATGGGAGGGTTACAGTTACACCGATGACTCCGGAAACGAGATCACTGTTCCCGCCGAGCCAAACACAGACTATCCAAGGGGCGCTGTGCGGGATGTGATGGAATTCTGCAATGACTTTCTGCCCACCGGACAGGTCATGCAGCTCTCCATGATGTCAGTAGATGAACCCGGGCTGCTCTCCGTCTACTCTGCCGGAATTCTTCTGGTGACTACGGGGGCCGGCATATTTATTTTCCGAAAGGAAAACATCAAATAAAAGATTCAGGAGGGCGTAACAGCCCTCTTTCTCTGGAGGTAATTTATGATATTCTGGTTATGGCTTCTGATCGGCATACTTGTTCTGATTCTCCTTTTTCTGGGGATCAAAATCTGTCTGCTCAAGAAAACAGCGAGAGAAATCGGTGAGAAATTTGCCGACCGTGTCGCCTCGGATACCAACACGCTCATAGACATCGGAAGCCGCGACCGGGATATGAAATATCTTGCCAAAGAAATAAATATACAGCTAAAACAGCTTCGGAGTGACCGTCTGCGTTTCCAGCAGGGAGACTGGGAACTAAAAGACGCGGTTACAAATATTTCCCATGATCTGCGCACGCCCCTTACAGCGATCTGCGGATATCTGGATCTTCTGGAAGACGAAGAAATGTCCGGAAATGCCGTCCGGTATCTGAAAATCATCCGGGGCCGCACAGAGACTCTGAAACAGCTGTCGGAAGAACTGTTCCGCTACTCTGTATTTACTACTGTATCAAACGGAACGAGAAATGAACCGGTTATTTTAAACCGTATTCTTGAAGACAGCATATCCGGCTTCTACGCTGTCCTGCGCTCCCGCGGAATCACTCCCGCTATTAAAATGCCGGATACAAAAATCTGCCGGATGCTGAACCGGAACGCCGTCTCCCGGATCTTCGGAAACCTGATCAGCAATGCGCTGAAGTACAGCGACGGAGATCTGATTATAGAACTTAACGAATCCGGGGAGCTATTGTTCGGCAATCATGCATCCGGGCTGGATGAAATTGAAACCGGCCGTCTCTTTGACCGTTTCTACACCGTAGAAACCGCCTCCGCCGGATCCACCGGGCTGGGACTGTCTATCGCCCGGGCTCTGACCGAACAGATGGGCGGGAAGATATGGGCCGTGTATGAGGAAGGAATGCTGAAAGTAAAGATAACCTTTCCGAAGAAAGAGGATGGCGAGGCATAACAGCTTCTACGCCGAATATACACACCTTTCCGTAACCACTTTATCCATCCCGAGATCCCACTCCTGAGCCGGGATTTCTTCCTCCAGCATTTTCTCCCGGCACAGAGCAATTTTTCCGCATGTGGTCTGTATCAGATACCGGTCATAATATCCCCCGCCGTACCCAAGTCTTCTGCCGTCCCTGCTGCATGACAGGCAGGGTACAAATGCAAGATCAATCTCTTCCGGACGGATCAGGGCGCACGACTCTTCCGGCTCCAGTATGCCGTACATACCCGGCTTCAGCTGTTCCAAATGCGTTACCATGCGTACTTCCATAATTCCTTTTCCGATACATCTGGGAACCCCCAGCCGTTTTCCGTCAGAAAGAATGCGTTCGAGCACAGGCCGGGTATTGATTTCTTCTTCCGTGCCTGCATAGCAGAAGATCGTTTCTGCAGCCCGATACTCCGGCAGAGAAATGGCACGCCGGAAGATCTGTCTGTCGGCGTCTTTTTTATATTCCTCCGTCAGGCTGCTTGTGCGCTTCTTCAGTTGTTTTCGCAGTTCTCTTTTCCGTTCTGCAGCTGTTACGTCCATATTTTCCTTTGAAGATACATTATCCACTGTACTTTTCCTCTCCGTTTTTCCTGTTTCCCGTTTCTGTTTTCCGCTCTTTTCCTCTGCCTTTTATCCGCTCTTTCTGCATTCTTTGCCGAACTCTCTGATTCGCCTTTCCTACTCCTCCGCCTGCGCGTCTTCAATCAGAAGGGAATCCAGAAAATCCATATCCTCCTGATCCGCCTCAAAAGAAGTCATGCCTGTCTTTTCCACGTGCACGGAAACATCCTTCACTTCGCCATAAAGGGAGCCTTTATCCAGCGCTTCCCGCAGGACGTCATAATAAATCTCATATACCCTGCTCTGCATCTCCTCATCTGTGGGCATCTCGTTTCCCTGCATTACGCTGTCTGTAACCTGGTCTGCATACTCCTGGGCTTTCTGCTGAAATGTATCATAGGTGTCGGAAAACAATGTAATCGGCTTCACCATCACATTGACAGTATAGCTTCCATCTTCCTGCCGTTCCGGTTCTTCCACCGTATAGCTTACACTTTCAGCAAGTTCGGCAAAAAGTTCCCGGTACCGGGGTTTCAGTTCCTCCGGCATAGCCGTAGTCTCAAATCCCTCCATTGTGGCGTCCAGATTGTCCGCAAATATATTTTCCGCCTCCTCCTGGGAAACTCCGGTAATCTCCATATATGCTTCCGCTTCTCCCTTGTAGGAAACATCCAGCACAGCTTTTACATAATCTGCCGCATCATACCGGTTTATGTAAGCATAGACGCCGCCTGCTGCCGCCGCGGCAAGTACAGCAAATACAACAAGACAGATAATCAGCTTTTTCTTTCTCTTTGTCATGGTTCTTCCTCCTCTTTCTGTGCAGGAAAGCAGAACCGTTCCGCCCCGGACCGGGACAAAATCAGTTCCGTGTGCCGGACCTTCGGCAGAAGCACCGCATTTCCTGCTGTAATCTGCCACAGTATAGCACGTCCTCAGGAGGAAAAATGAAGAATTCTGTCACAGAGCACAAATTTTGCCCGGCTTTTATTCCACCGTCTTCATTACACAGTCTATCTCCATTGTGGAATTTGTCTCTGTGTCTTCCACGACAGCCCTGACCTCCTTATAATCCAGCGGGCAGAGCAGCGGCTGAAGATCAAATATTGCCGGAACAAGACGGGGCTGCCACTGAGCGATATCTTCTGGTGTATCATAGTACTTCCAGCTTACGCCGCCGCTTGTATTTGCAGGGACCGCATATGACTCGTACATTTCGACCGAGATTACCGGATAATCCTGTATTCCTTTTTCCGTCTGCACACCATATTTTTCAAGAAGTCTGCAGGTTTGTTCAAAGAAAGGGTATACCGGCATCTCCCAGGACTGATTCTGTTCGCCTGCCGCGATCCGAAGGAAGCCCAGGGGAAGCACATCTGACAGATCCGCCATCTTCATGGAAGACCGGTCGGATATATATGCTGCCGCAAGAGCCTCTTTTTCATCTGCCGTAAATTTCATATCCGTCTCTTTTATACCGTCATACCAGGAAAAACGTGCCTGCCCTGTTTCATCCTGCTGAGGAGCCGGATAGGCAGTCTCTTTATATTCTTCTGTCTCATACACAAAAGCAAATGCCTCGAAGTCCGTCCGTGTCAGCGGGTATGTACGGTAATGTTCACTCCCGTTCTTCATATAATAGCACACTGTCACATTGGTATATACATTTTCCGGATCCGGCGCTGCGGATCCAAGCAGACTCTGCAGCCATGCCAGCGCCGCGGTACGGCCCTCCCCTTCCAGCCGGTACTCCGTCAGCTGAAGATCTGTCTGGTAAGTATCGCCGCTCTGAATCTTGTACTGATAGCTGCTGTGGTCCATACCCAGGCCGTCTATACTGACCCCCACAGCTTCCGCTTTTCCCTCTTCCGGAAAATATCCGTCAAAGGAACCCGCTCCGATCAGAAACGCTCCGCAGATACACACTCCCGCAAGTGTCTCTGCAGCCAGCTGAAGTTTTCTCCGGAAGATACGGCGCACCCCGCTTTGAAATTTCCACTCAAGCAGACAATGCACGGCCAGGACTGCTGCCGCGCAGGACACAATAGCCAGAACTCCCGCCGCCAGAGTATTCTTCCCGGTCAGACCGCTTATATCAAGAATGAACGCCGCGAACCAGGTTCCGGCAAGAATCCCTAGAGCAGCTTCTGCCGCGCATTCTCCCCTCAGAGACATAAAGTCTCTCCCGGTCCGTTCCGTCTTCCGTTTTTTTATGGCCGAAGAAAAGATCAGAAGCGCCGCCAGAATCCAGATCAGCGCCGCCCAGATATAGACGGGCTGAGGGACAAAAGCCAGGACCTCATTTTTTTCATAAAGCCAAGATCCTGTCAGATACCCTGCCAGACTCAGCGGAGAGAGAATTTCCGCCAGCCTTTCCAGCAGCGGGAGCCGGTAATATGTCTGAAAGCAGTTCCTTGCAAATACGTCACATACATTCTGCAGAAAAAGATCGCCGAAGATCAGAAATACTCCACAGCTCAGAACAGCTGAAATAATATTTCCGCAGACGGTAAGGCAGACCACACCCAGATGATAAAAAATCAGGAACACCGCTGCCGCTGTCAGAATACTTTTCCCGGTATAGCTTACTGAAACTTTCAGGAACTGTATATCCAGAGATCCTTCATAAATACCGCAGACCACCAGGACAAGAATCAAAGGAGCCAGAAAATGCACCAGGCCATGGACATATCTGCTCCAGAAGATCATACTTTTACTCACCGGAAGACTGTAATAAAGATCCTGCTTCCTGGACTGCAGCAGATAAAAGAATTCAAAAAACGCCAGAAGAATCCCGAGCCCTGCGCAGATCCAGACCAGTTCCATACTCCCGATTCCAAAATAGGTAAAGTCCGTATCAAAACTAAGCCGGGTAAGCATGGTTATGCCATATATAATGAGAATTCCCCAGGACAGAAACGCGCTCAGGTGTCCTCTGCCCGCCTCCTTAAACCAGTTACTGAAGCACTTTACGGATGTCATAGCCTTTTCCCTCCATCTCAGCAATAAATGTTTCTTCCAGTGTCATGGGAGCTTCTTTAAAAAATACAGGATTCCAGGTCCGGATCATCGCCTCTGTAATCTGGCCTTCTCCTTTTATCACCAGTGTTACAAAATGTCCGTCACACACACATTTAACCGTTTCCTCCCGGGCACTCAGCGGACTGATATCTGTACCTTCCGGAAAGATACACTGATATTTATGAATTTCGCCTGCACTCTCCTTCATGTCCCGGGCAGTTACAAGCCCGCCCTTGTGCAGGATTCCAATACTGCCGCAGATATCTTCCAGATCATTCAGTTTATGGGAAGCTACGGCAACGGTAAATCTTCTCTCCTGCATCTCCCGGCGGAACAGATTTTTCATTACTTCCGTGACAATAGGATCCAGCCCGTCAAACACTTCGTCACAAAGCAGGTATTTTGTTCCGGCACACAGTGCCAGAATCAGAAAAGCCTGACGTTTCATTCCTTTTGAAAAAGTCCTGAGCGGCCTGTGCATATCCAGATCCAACGATTCTGCCATCCCGGACACTCCCGGCCTATCCATCTCCGGATACTGCCCGGCGTAAAATTCCGTCATTTCTTCCAGTGTGGCGTTTGGGAAATAGTAGGGTGTATCCGGCAGGAAAAACAGATTCTCCTTACAGCTCCGCTTATAAATCTGTTTCTCACCATCGATACAGATGGTTCCGGAATCAGCCTCAAGAATCCCGGCAAGAATACGCAGCAGAGTTGTCTTTCCCGCTCCGTTCGTTCCCAGAATTCCGAACATGATACCGTCAGGAATATTAAGTGAGATATCATTGACTGCACAGATACTGTCGAAATGTTTTGTAAGATTATTTATTTCAATCATAGATTATCTCCTTCTGTAAGATAGGAATATTATAACATTATTACAATATTATTACAATAATTGTGTATATTTAATATTTTCTTAATATTTGATTGAGAACGCTCTTATCCGCCGTGCTGCTGAAACAGACTTGCCGATTCAGCCCGCTTTCAAAAAATACCCGCTGAAATCATGCCGTATCACAGACATAATTCCAACGGGTATTATAAATTGTTTTATCTATTCTAATCAGTCAGACCTTCTATACTTTCGCCTTTCTGTATTAGAATCACTTCCGGTTTTTCCGAACTCTTTTATAAAGAACAGCTCCGCCTGTACCTGCTGCAAGTACCATAACAATCACTATTCCTGCAATTCTTCCTGTGCTAAGCGTATCACCGGTCTGCACAGCTTTGTCGCCGTCCTGTTTTCCGGAATCTCCGGATCCTGTTCCCGGCTTATTCGGATCTTCTCCCGGATCTGTTCCCGGTTTATCCGGATCTTCTCCCGGATCTGTTCCCGGCTTATCCGGATCTTCTCCTGTAGCCGGCTCAAGTGCATCAATCGCTGCTTTCAGGGCTTCTGCGGCGCTGTCTACATCTTCCTGAGTCGCGTCATGCTCAGCGTCAACTGCAACCGCCGCTTTCAGAGCTTCCTGAAGCGCATTCCATGTCTCTGCTGTATAGTCTGATTCTTTCAGGCCGTTTACTTTTGCGATCAGGTTCTGCAGCACGCTCTTATCCGATACACGTACCAGTGCGTCACAAGCATCATTCAATGCTTTTGCTGCATCGTTTACTGCTGTCTGATCTGCTTTGTCGTTTTCATACACTTCTTTTGCCGTTTCAAGAGCTTCATACATCTTCGTCAGACTTGCTGTTGTGTATTCGCTGGCGTTAATAGCAGTGGCTCTGTCGATTGCAGCTTTCAGTTCTGTCTTGTCCACATCCTGCTGCGGTTCTTTCTCTGTAAACTGCCAGGACCGAACTTCCATCAGCTCATCCTCTCCTTCACCGCTGTATACGAAGAAGAGTGTGTGCTCGCCCACTGCATTTTCTACGGAACAGGAAAGTGTAGTAAATTCATCACCATTTCCGCTCTTCACGTCCAGAGTACCAACCACTTCGCCGTCCGGGCTGTCAAGACGCAGCTCGATCGTTCCGCCTGCCAGTCCGGCAATTTCAGCTTCAAAAGTCTCAGCGCCGTTCTCTCCGAAATCTACACCGCCGATGGCAACCCAGTCTCCATTGTTAATGGAAGAAAGTACCATGTTATTGCCGCCAAGATCTCTCGGCGCAATACCGGAATTCCATCCGATCGTTGTTCCTGCCACTTTACTGTACGGTGAAAAAGCTTTCAGCTGTGAAACGCCTTTCATATCTGCGTCAATCGGTTTGATTGATCCGTCTTCATAGTATTCTACCTCATTGATATGAGTAGAACGATAACCTTTTTCAATTCCCAGAGCTTTTCCAAGTGTCTGAGCATGATATGTAATATAAGTTGTTCCGTTAAACTCAAAGAGTGCATGATGATTGTTTCCGCCTACATTAAAGTAATAGGACGGATTCTGAAGGATTTCTCCTACGTACGTATACGGTCCCATCGGATCATCGCTTACCATGCAGCAGATAATTCCGTATCCCGGGTAACCCTCAATTGCTGAGTGATTTCCTGAGAAGTTAGAGCAGTATGTATAGTAATATTTTCCGTTGGCCTTGTGAATACCGCCGTCCTCAAACATACATGGAGCATCGATCATCTGCGGAGTTCCGTCTTTATCATCAGCCAGACTGGTCATATTATCTGCAAGCTTAACAATTCTCGCGCTCTTCGGATTCAGATCCTGTCCTGCCGGCACACCGCCGCCGAATGCCAGATAACCTGTTCCGTCATCATCAACCATAACTGCCGGGTCAAAAATCCACGGTACACCCTGTACACCCGGAGTGCTTCCGTCAATCAGGGCTTTTCCGTTCGGATCCCTCCACGGTCCTACCGGTGAGTCGCCTTCCAGAACACCGATTCCTCCGCCGCTGTTGCAGAAATACAGGAAGAACTTGTCCACACCGTCAATCTGCTTATAGGCAATTGCCGGAGCCCAGGAATATGTCGCCCATTTTGCCACACCGTCCGGGCCTGCTACCTGGATAAATCCATGGTCAGTCCAGTTCACCATATCGTCAGAGGAGATCACGTGAAGTTTATTGATCTTTGAATATGTATTATCGATCAGATTACCGTCATCATCATACTCATACTGATCCGCTGTCATATACAGATATACACGTCCGTCATACACAAGAGCAAACGGGTCAGCGCCATAATCGTAGTCGATCAGCGGGTTGGAATTTCCAAGCAGTTTTGCAACCGCATTGTTCTCCGGTTTTGTAAGCGCCACATTGGCCGTCGCACCGCCTACATTAAATGATGCTCCGGCGCCTTCTGCCGTTACATAATCCACTCTCAGAGTAACTGTGGTATTTTCTGCCACATAATTATTCAGCTTCAGCTTCAGCGTCGCGAACAGACGGTCGCCGCTGTTGTCAGCATATCCCGCATCCTCTCCGGTCACGCTGAGTTTCAGCTGATGATTTGCAAATGTCCAGGAAGAAGTTCCGCTGACATTCTCTCCGTTAAACGCTACGTCCGCCACATCCAGAATGGACGGAATATTTACGGAAACTTCCATGCTGTCTGCAGTTTTCTCCGGCAGTCCGTCAATGTAAAGAGGTACTTCAACTTCCGTGTTGATGATACCCTCTACATCCTTTACGTCATCCATATTTACATTCAGCTTTGTCTGCTCTGTATCAGCTCCGTCATTTACATGGAAATAATCCACATCCACATATCCGCCTGTTGACTGTGTCGCGTAGTTGAATATCGCGAAGCGGTAACCCATAAAGTGCGGAATTGTAAAGGACATATTCAGAGTATTTCCGATCTTGTTCCATGTAGTTCCGTCCAGACTGTAGTAAAAGTCAGCGTCATCTGCATGCTGATAGAAGTTGAAGTCTGCCCGTAAGTATACACGATCCTGGTCAATGGGAATATTCTCTATTTCCTGAGCCTTACCGCCGTCTGCATTTACCATTACAATGGACTTCTGTCCATTTTCCATCTTAACGCCTACATAGCCGTAATTCGCCTGAAGGGCTGCAAGTCCTGCTACATCGCCGTTCTTCATGTTGGCCGTCTCAATGGCAATATCGCCGGAACATGTCGGGCCATATGTTCTCTGTGTCAGTGTATTTCTTGCATCCAGAAGACCTGTCGCCTTATTTGCAGTTGTCAGACGAAGATATCCGTCTCTTTCTGTCAGCGACCAGAACTTATTGTTCGGATTATGATTCCACTGCCACTCCAGCTTCAGATTGGAGCCGTTATAGTCATTTTCTCCCTTCTGAACTGTCTCCGGATTAGCAAGTTTCTTCAGAGAGATATCATCTGCATAGAAGTCAAACAGATCATTATTCTCGTCCGGATTTTCCGTCCATGCCGTTTCAATAAAGATACGGCTGGAAGACATATCCGCATCATTTGGAATAGTAAATTTACCTTCTATGGTTGTCCATTCACCTTTTTTGACATTTGCAGATGCGGCTACTTCAATACCTCTCCAGTCTCCGTTCTGGATACAGATATTAAATGTCTTATTGTCAGGGCCTTCATTATACTTCACCTTTGCAGATACCTGTACAAGCTGTCCCTGTGCAATCTTTCCTGTAATATCCTGCATCGGTCCGGAAGCAGTAGCCGTTCTGTTCGTGATCTTTGCTGCCATGTTTCCGCTGGCATGCTCTTCCGTCACTGCAGTGATTGTACCCGGATCCTGGGTCTGCCAGTTTTCTGTTTCCTTTTCAAAACCGCCGTTAATAATGATCTCATCCGGATCAACATAGTCCTCGGCAATAATAGACACATCGTCCAGATAGAAGTCCATGAGATCATTTTCCTTATCCTGCTCGGCCGTCCAGGATGTCTCTACAAATACGAGAACTCTGGAAAGATCCGCATCCTTCGGAACTGTATAGTCGGCTTTAATTGTATTCCACTCGCCTTTTTTCACATCCACATACCCTGCTGCGGGGTCTGTGCCTGCAAAATCATTTGTCCCGTACTGCATCGTAATGTTAAATTTTCTGACGTCAGGACCTGTGGTGTATTTTACCTTTGCACTGATGTGAAGTTTCTGTCCCGGCTGTACTTTTCCGGTCAGATCCTGCATGGGGCCGGATGTCGTATTTGCCTTATCGTACACCAGAAGGCTGCTTTCTCCGGATGCCTTATCGTCCGAAGTTGCTTTCATAGAGGCTGCTCCATTGAATGTCCGGAGTTCCCAGCCGTCCGTACCATTTTCGAATCCGCCGTTTACGATCAGCTCTTCCATCTCCGCTTTTGTTTCCGGAGCGGGTGCAGCATCCGCCTGTGCGGAAATAGCGTTTACCGCCGCTGCAGCCGTATCTTCCGCGGTATCCTCTGACTCTTTGTTCAGATAAGGAGCTTTTTCTTCTCCGTTATAAAATTCATCGGAAACGACAATACTCTTTGTATCCTGTCCGCTTACAGGCATGTCCATAGTAGAATCAATGGAAAATACCGGCCATTCATTCTCCCATGTAACCTTTGCCAGCATTGGAACTCTTCCCACTGCTCCGTGATCCTGGAATAAGGGCGCATACCAGTCGCCGTCCGGAGTATCTACGATACCTCCCTGGGCAACGCCGGCACTGTCCTTCTGTCCGTCTACTTCGATTCCCGTATCCAGCATCAGTTTACATTCCCAGCCTTCTGTAAGTGAATCAGAACGCCAGCAGATTTCCTGACGTCTGCCGCCGTCCGGCCACTGAATCATGAAAATATAATATTTGTCGTTGATCTTGTAGGCATGAGCGCCTTCTGCAGCAAGATTAACATTTTCGCCATAATTTGCATTTTCAATAATCGTCTGGTCCAGACCGCCGTCTTTATATGTAATGTTTCCGTCTGCATCCTCCTGCAGCTCTCTTACATGAACAGAACCGGATCCGGTAAACATATAAATATGTGTTCCATCGTCCTGATCATCAAAGAGAAGGGACAGGTCATGGTTGTATCCGTCCAGAACGGATTTCTTCCACACACCGTTTTCAATGTCTGTGGTTGAAAATACATATGTCTTTCCCGTCGTCTGACTGGCTGCCGCTACATAGAATTTACCGTCATGGTATTTAATGCTTGCAGCCCATGTTCCGTCTCCGTATGCCTCTTTTCCATTTCTGAGAGAAAGTTCATCACTGTCATCCAGAATATCATAGCAGTAATTTACGATTTCCCAGTTCACCAGATCTTTGGATTTCATAATCGGCATGCCCGGCGACAGATGCATGGTCGTACTGACCATATAGTAATTGTCTTCTACCCGGATCACATCCAGATCAGGGACATCCGAATAAATTACAGGATTGGTAAAAGTACCGTCTCCATTATCGGATGAAGTGCTTCCTGCAGCCTGCACCGGAACCGGCAGCATACATGCAGCCAGTACGATTGCAGCCGCTGATTTCAAAAACCTGCGGAAACTGCTTTTCCATTTTCTTTTTTCCATAATCCTTTTTTCCTTTCTTTTCCTTTTTTCTCCTCTTGCTTTTCTTTTCTGACAAGAGAAACCGAATCACATTTTGCAGATTTGATTCCGGTTTCTATGGCATTACCCCCTTTCTTTTTTCAGATAATTTTTACCCCCCCCCACACCATATTTTTCGGACTTCAATTTATATTATCATATTTTTACAAATAATTGTGTTAAATTTTTTATGGAATATGTATAATTTTCTCTGATAAATCGTATCCGTTATTCTCCGCTCCGGTCCGGAAGCCGTCTCAGAATACTTTTTACACTCTGGAAGTAAGCAATCAGCTGATCTGAAACCCTGCCCTCCATATCCAGATAATAATATATGTAGGTACCTTCTTTTCTGCTTTTTACAATCCCAGCTTCAATCAGAACTTGCACATGATGTGAAACAACCGAGCGGGATAAATTCACCTGCTGAACCAGATCGGCAACCCGAAGGCCGTCACTGTTCATCATCAGAATCATACATATTTCCTGTCTTGATTCATTCCCCAATGCATGCAGCGCTTTCCTGCACTTCTGAAATTTCTGTCTGTGTTGTTCAAAATCTTCATCTGTAATCTGCATAATATATTCCAGTCTCCAAACACTTTGCTTTTTATTATAACATACTTTAATTTTACTTGTTTAAACGTATGGAAAATCAAGACCTATTTTTACACTGTCCTGATTTATCTTTTTTTGTAAAAACGGGCAAAAAACAGCGCCGCAGAAATATATTAAACCATATATTTCTGCGGCGCTTTCTCTTTCCGCCAGACTCTATTCAAATCTGATTTTCATATATGAGCGGATCTCTTCCACGCATTTCTCAAATCCAAGCTTTGCACTGTTCAGGCAAAGATCATAATTCCTTGCGTCCGCCCATTTATGGCCGGTATGGTATTCGTAAAAGTCCGCCCTGTACCGGTCTGTCTTTTCAATATATTTCTGCATTTCTTTTTCTGTCATGCTGTGGCGTTCCATAGACCTGTCCAGACAGAACTTTCTGTCTGCGTGAATAAACACACTGACAACATTCGGATAGTCCTTCAGAACGTAATCCGCACAGCGGCCGATAATCACGCAGGTTTCCTTAGAAGCCAGATCCTTAATTACCTTCGCCTGATAATTGAACAGATTGTCATCTGATACAAAGTCTCTGTCCTCCGGCGGAAGAAGCTGTCCCTCATAAGGTCTGTTCAGTATACGGAACCACCCGGCCTTCCGGATTTTCTCATCAGACATGCCGAACAGTCTCTCGTTAATCCCGCTGTCCTCGGAAGCCATACGAAGGATCTCCCTGCTGTAGCAGTTTACCCCCAGTTCTTTCGCCAGCATGGCGCCGATGGTTTTGCCGCCGCTGCCGTACTGTCTTGAAATAGTAATCACAATATTCTTCATAACAATTCCCCCTATTCACCGAGATATGCTTTCTTAATAGAATCATCCTCCAGCAGGTCTTTTGCGTTTCCTTCAAGGGTAATATTTCCTGTTTCCAGCACATAGGCTCTGTCTGCAATGGAAAGAGCCTTCTTTGCATTCTGCTCTACCAGAAGCACCGTAGTGCCGCTTTCGCTTACAGAACGTATAATATCAAAAATTTCATTTACAAGAATAGGCGAGAGTCCCATGGACGGCTCATCCATCAGAATAATGCTGGGCTTTGACATCAGGGCTCTTCCCATTGCCAGCATCTGCTGTTCACCGCCGCTTAAGGTTCCCGCCATCTGGTTCTTTCTTTCTTCCAGACGGGGAAATCTTTTATACACATTTTTCAGACTTTCCTCAATCTCTGCCTTATCCGTTCTCGTATAAGCACCCATTTTCAGATTCTCATACACGCTGAGTTCCGCAAATACACGGCGCCCTTCCGGGACATGAGCCATTCCCATAGACACGATCTTATGTGCCGGAATTTTCGTAATATCTTTGCCCTGAAAGATTACACTTCCCTTTTTGGGAGAAAGCAGGCCGGTAATGGTATGAAGGATTGTGGTTTTTCCCGCTCCGTTTGCACCGATCAGAGCAATAACCTCTCCCTTCTCCACGTGGAATGACACCCCTTTGATGGCCTGAATCACTCCATAATATACTTCCAAATCTTTGACTTCAAGCATTGCCATCGCTGTTTCCTCCTATTCTCCAAGATATGCGGTAATTACCTGGGGATCATTCAGTACTTCTGCCGTTTTTCCCTGGGCAAGCACCTCGCCGAAATTGAGCACTGTCAGTTTCTCGCAGATTCCGCTCACCAGTTTCATATCATGCTCGATCAGGAGAATCGTCATATGGAATTTTTCCCGGACTAACTGGATCATCTCCATGAGGCTGCCTGTCTCGTTCGGATTCATGCCTGCTGCCGGTTCATCCAGGAGAAGCAGCTTCGGATCCGTGGCCAGAGCTCTTGCGATCTCCAGTTTCCGCTGCTCTCCGTAGGGGAGATTAGACGCCAGGACATCTGCGTGATCCTCCAGCTCGAATACCTTCAGGAGCTCCATTGCCTGCTCGTTCATTTCCTTCTCTACCTTAAAATACCGGGGAAGTCTTAAAATTCCCTCAATAGTAGAATATTTATGATGATTGTGAAGTCCTGCTTTTACATTGTCCAGAACACTGAGCTGTTTGAAAAGCCGGATATTCTGGAATGTTCTGGCAACTCCTGCCTTGCTGATATCAATTGTCTTTTTTCCGGTAATATCTTTACCGTCAAGTATAATTTTCCCGGTGTCCGGTTTATACACTCCGGTAAGGAGGTTAAATACTGTAGTCTTGCCGGCTCCGTTCGGGCCGATCAGGCCATAAAGCTCTCCTTTTTCAATGGAAATGTCAAAACCATTTACCGCGCGGAGACCGCCAAATGAAATACCAAGATTTTTTACATCCAATAATGCAGCCATTATTTTACAGCCTCCTTTTTCTTTCTTCCAAAGGAAAGATATTTTTCTCTCCACTCAATTGCCTTCGGAGCCCAGTTAAAGAGCATCATCACAATCAGTACGATTGCATAGATGAGCATACGGTAATCAGACAGGCCTCGAAGCAGCTCCGGAAGGAGTGTAAGGATTACTGCCGCGATCATGGAACCTCTGATATTTCCGATTCCGCCGAGAACAACAAATACAAGTATCATAATTGACTGGTTATATCCGAAGTTATTTGTAGTCGCTGTCAGAGTAGACAGGTTATGCGCGTAAAGCACTCCCGCCGAACCTGCCAGAGCCGCAGACACGGTAAATGCCATCAGTTTGTATTTTGTTATATTAATTCCGATAGACTCTGCCGCAATCCGGTTGTCACGGATCGACATAATCGCCCTTCCGGATCTGGAATTTGTCAGGTTGATTACAATAAACAGTGTAATCAGAACGAGAATAATACCGATCAGGAATGTGGCGTCTCTCGGTGTTCCCGTAATTCCCTGGGGCCCGCTTATGATCATTGTGCCGTCCGCGTCCAGTGCCATAACATCCTTTGTGGAAATATGGAATCCGCTGGAGTCCTTTCCGATGTAAAGTACATTTACCAGATTTTTAATAATCTCACCGAACGCCAGTGTAACGATAGCCAGATAGTCGCCTTTCAGGCGCAGTACCGGAATTCCGATCAGCAGGCCGAATACTGCAGCCGCTGCAACACCGATCAGAAGTGCCAGGAAAAATCTCAGGCCGTCGGACTCCATTTCCCCCCGCATGCATCTGGAGAAAAATGCGCTGGCAAAAGCTCCCACGCACATAAATCCTGCATGGCCCAGGCTCAGTTCACCGAGGATACCTACAACAAGGTTCAGAGATACTGCCAGTATTACGTAGATGCACAGCGGCACCATCAGGCCTTCCAGAAGACTGGAAATACTTCCGGTATTAATCATGGTCTGTACAATAATGTAGGCCAGAATAACAATTCCATAAGTAATAATATTGCTTCTTGTCTGTCTGCCGATTTTCTTCTTTGTCTTTGTCATGTCGTCCACCTACACTTTCTCCTGAATCTTTTTCCCTAAGAGTCCCGTAGGCTTCACCAGAAGCACAATAATCAGAACAGCAAATACGATTGCATCCGCCATCTGCGATGAGATATAGGCTCTGCCCAGGATCTCAATTATACCCAGAAGCAGTCCGCCGATAAATGCGCCCGGTATAGAGCCGATTCCGCCAAACACTGCTGCCACGAAAGCTTTGATTCCGGGCATAGCACCCGTATAGGGCGTCAGTGTCGGATATGCAGAACACAGAAGCACGCCTGCGATTGCAGCCAGAGCAGAACCGATTGCGAATGTCAGGGCAATCGTTCCATTTACATTGATTCCCATAAGCTGGGCAGCGCCTCTGTCCTCAGATACGGCACGCATTGCCTGGCCCTGTTTTGATTTCTGTACAAATGTCATCAGTACAATCATAATAAGAATACATGCTCCGATTGTCACAATCGTCTCGCCTGATATATTTAACTTTCCGCCTGCAAGAGAAACACCGTCCCATTTGATTACGGACGGAAATGTCTGTGCATTCGGTCCGAATATCAGAAGCGCTATATTCTGAAGCAGGTAGCTGACACCGATCGCCGTGATCAGTACTGCCAGTGATGAGGACGCATTCCGAAGCGGCCGGTAGGCAACACCCTCGATCACTACGCCAAGTACGGTACAGACAACTACTGCGATCAGGACGCCAATAACAGGAGACAATCCTGCCTGTGATATTGCGATCAGCGCCGTGTACGCCCCGATCATAATTACATCTCCGTGGGCAAAGTTCAGCATCTTTGCGATTCCATAGACCATCGTATAACCCAGTGCGATAATCGCATAAACACTTCCGAGACTCAGCCCGTTAATTAAATACGATATAAAGCTCATACCCATTCCCTTCCATCTATTTCTCTTTTTCTGTAAAATGGCGAGTTCCTATTCTGAAACTCTTGCTGACGGATGAAAAAGCATGTCCATCCGTTATTCTGTCAGCTGAGGGTAATTATAGCACAAAAAGCCCAGACTGTTCAATATAAAAACGAGTTCACTCGGTTTTTTGTCCAACAATTCAGCCATGCAGTAGAAAAGACACGGAGTTTTCGTGAAAGCTGGCTTACTAAGATAACTCCGGGGCTTTTCTACTATAGGGCGGATGCCCTCAGCGAGGAGCCGCCGCCGCGGCTTCGAGCTGCATGGCTGATTAATTCTCCTGCCGGCCATGCAGTAGAA
Source organism: uncultured Ruminococcus sp. (assembly GCA_900553885.1). Classification (GTDB taxonomy): domain Bacteria; phylum Bacillota; class Clostridia; order Lachnospirales; family Lachnospiraceae; genus Mediterraneibacter. The sequence continues at coordinate 6,851 of USFD01000039.1, read as the reverse complement.
AAGGCACGGAGTTTTCGTGGAAGCCGGCTTAAAAAGCTCCTGTCCCTCTGTGAATCAGTTCAAGTCCTTCTGCCAGATCTTCCACCGCCATCTGACCGGGCGCGGAAGACTGTCCTGCTGCTCCGAATGTCAGCGCAGATCCGAAAACTTCCCCGCACAGGCGGCTGATACTGCCGATCCCTGACATGGACATCGTGATAATCGGCCGGTCGACATATGTGGATGCCATCTCTTCCGTAGCCGCAAGAAGAGTCAGCACATCCTTTCTGTTCCGGGGCATTACCGCAATCTTGGGAAGATCAGCGCCAATTTCCTGCATCTTCCGAAGCCGGGAAACAATTTCCTCTTTGGAAGGAGTTTTTTCAAAATCATGGCTGGACACCACCGTTTTCACTCCCTTATTCCGGGCCGTTTCTATCACCGCTTTTACTGCCTGATCCCCGGTAAAAAGCTCCACGTCCACCAGATCAATCAGACCGGTCTCCACTGCCGACAGATTTAATCTTATATAATCTTCTGTATCTGCCTCTCTTTCCCCCCCTTCTTTCCGTGTACGAAATGTAAAAAGAAGCGGCATCTCTCCCAGGACACTTCGCAGTTCCTTAAGAGTCTCCTGCATTTTACCGGAATCAAAAATATCCTCATACCAGTCCACACGCCACTCTGCAATATGAGCTTTTGTTTCTTTTATTCCGGCAGCTGCTTCCAGCACTGCCTCTTTTGTTCTTCCTACAATCGGAACACAGATTTTCGGCATTCCCGTGCCGATCTCCACATTTCTTACTTTAACCGGATTCATATCTTTCCCTTTCATTTCATACATATTTATATTAGCATGCCACAATTCCCCGTAAAATGCTATACTTATTTCAAAAAAATCCCGGTTTCGCCGCTCATCAAACCGAGCAGTGAAACCGGGATTTTTATTTTTTACAAAGATATTTCTTACTCAAGGACTTTATATTTTCCGCCTTCTACCTGAACAACGATCGGCGCCTTGGACGGCTCTCCGTCTGCAGTCCAGCTGATCTGTGTTCCTGTAAGTCCATCAACTGTAATCTCAGTCATAGATTTCTTCAGAGCGTCACAGATATCGGAAATACTCATATCCGGAGTAACATCAGCTTTCTCCATTGCTTCCTTCATTACATAAAGGCAGTCATATGCGTCTGCTGCGAACTGAATCGGCGTATCGCCGAATTCTGCTTCGTAATTAGCAACGAAAGTCTGTGTTTTCTCATCTTCTGAATCAGCAGTAAACGGTGTCAGGAACATAAGCCCCTCTGCCAGAGATGCATCAAATCCATCCAGATCCAGGATTCCATCCATTCCGTCAACACCGAACCAGAGCGGATCAAATCCTGCATTTTTTGCCTGTGCAAGGATAAGAGAAGCTTCCTGATAGTAAATCGGAAGGAATACGAGTTCTGCACCTGCATCTTTTGCCTTCTGCAGCTGAACAGAAAAGTCAGTCTTGCTGTCTGCAGTAAATGCCTCAGAAGCCACAACATCCAGTCCGACTGTCTTCGCTTCTTCTTCAAACTTCTGACGGATACCTGTAGAATATGTGTCAGAGCTGTTGTAAATTACAGCGATTTTTTTCGCAATTCCGTTCTGTGAAATATAGTCTGCAGAAGCCTTACCCTGATCCGGGTCAGAGAAACACATACGGAACGCATTATCATACTGAATACTGTCTACTGCTGTTGCTGAAGGTGTAAACTGGAACATATTGTCTGCATGAGTCTCCTCAACTACAGCCACACATGGTGTAGATGTAACTGTTCCCACAAGCATCTGCATACCCCAGTCTTTCAGTGTATTATATGCGTTTACAGATTTCTCCGCATCACTCTGGTCATCTTCAAAGCTGTACTCAATCTGATAACCGTTGATTCCGCCTGCCTCATTGATCTCATCCACCGCAAGCTGAATACCGTTCTTTACAGCTGTTCCATAAATTGCATTGTCACCTGTTGTAGGTCCGATTCCTCCGATATAGAATTTATCAGTGTCTCTGGATCCTGATCCGCTGCCGTCACTTCCGCAGGCTGCCATGGATACGACAAGCGCTGTTGCGAGAGCAACACTGGCTGCTTTTTTTAACATTTTCATAATATATCCTCCTCCCTGAAATGTTAACGCTACTATCGTACCCTTGAAGGAAGTATTTGTCAAGGGAGAAACTTTTCCCTTGATAATTTGGAAAGTAATTTATTACTGCCTGTGTTTTTTCTCTGTCTTTCTTCTCGTATATTCCACTGTTGCACAGCTGGCAGCTAAAAGAATCAGCCAGAATGAGAATTCCGTACTGTCTCCGGTCTGTACGGCATCATTTTCTTTGCCGCCGTTATCCTCACCGGCATCCGTTCCTGTTACGTCTTTCCTGCTGTCATCCATATCTGAAATATTCTCGTCACCGGTTCCGCCGCCTCCGTCGGAATCCTCCGGATCGGTGATGCCGGAATCAGTACCAGGTCCGTCATCATCCGGGTCAGGCTCTTCCCCTGGAGTTCCCTGACCGTCAGAACAGCTGTCTGCGAAACCGAAAGATATCTTCCTTCCACCGCTTCTGAAGATACGGTGACTGTAATCTCCGTTCCTGCTGCCGCATTCTCCGGTATAATAAAGCTTCCTGTAAAGGGGGGCTCTTCTCCTCTTCCAATCCGGTATGTATAGGATAATTCCGGCAATCCTTCAGAAATGCTATCATTATACAAATTCTTTATATTCGCATTCACCGCAACTTCTGTCCCGGCTTCCGCAGATGACGGAATTTCATCCAGTGTCAGAACCGGTTCAGCTGCATTTACAGTCACATTCACTTCAACAGGAATTTCTTCATAATGTACAGAATCTTCCGGTATAAAATAGATCTGAGCATTTCCCGACTGATCCGGTACAAGCTCTCCTTCACTGTTCCTCCACTCATACCGTCCGTCAAGAGCTGCTTCGTCAATTCCCACTATCGTTCCTTCTTCAAACACACCCTCTTCCATGGTCTGTCCATAAAAAAGCGTAACTTCAGGAGCTGATTCCGCCGCCGGCACAGCCCGGGATATGCTGGCCGTTGTCTTTGAGGTATCTGACGCAATACGATAGTTTCCCGCATTTTCACTGTCCTTCAGTATAACCATGACAGTAACCGTCTTATCAGGACCTGGTTCAGCATCATCAAACACTCCGGTAACACTGTAGTCTCTGTTCAGCTGGAGTTCCTTTCCGACAATGCCGTTCAGTACAACAGAAACATCAGCGTCTGTGCTGCCGTCATAGCGTTTATCTTCCGCAGAAGTTTCCCCGATCGTCAGCATCTTCGGGTTAATCGTAAAATTCAGTGTTATTTCTCCGGTAAATGTGCTGTCTTCGTCCGCTGTCACAACTACACTGGCTGTTCCGGCATTAACGTTATTTCTGTATACCACGCTGAAATCATCTGTATCCAGTCCGGAAGAATCCGTCGGAACTACCTGGGGCTCCTGTTCGCCGCCATCATATTCCACAGCTGCAATCGCTTTAAACATATCTGCCGTCAGCTGGGTTTTCGAATATACCGGAGTTATTTCCATATCCTGAGTAATGCTGCTGAAATCTGTTACACTCCACGCTGCATTGTAGCCCTGCCGTTCCAGGACTTCAGGAATATCTTCAATGGCTGTTCCATGAGTCACATAAACCGCTGCAATTATCGTTTCATCTTCTGTAAAAATGACTCTATGAACCATATTATTATTTTCATCTGTCCGGAATACCGGCCAGTTATCGGTTCCGATATTCTGTCCCCAGACCTGATTTTCTGTATCCTGAAGCGCATTAAGCAGATAAGCGATTTCTCCGGATGCCATCCGGCCTGCCGTCACTTTCCCCTGTTCCTTAAGTTCCTCGCTTGGGCCATAGTATAAGGTTCCAGTGTAGCCTGTCACACAGTTTTCCAATGCATAACTGTTGGTACTTACAGCGGGAGTCGTCCTGTCAGTTCCTACAATGGGCTGGGCATAGCCACTGTCTGATACCGTCACACTGCCTGCATTGTGGCTGTTGGTTACAACGCCATAAGAAGCGCTGATTCCTGCCGCCTGAGCCGCCTGACTGCTGCCAATGGTTCCGGAATTATAACAGTTATTTATTTTTCCGTACTCATCTCCTGCCAGATCTCCCGCAATGCCTCCATTCATGCCCGGGGCTGAAACCTCCCCCGTATTGAAGCAATTTTCAATGGTCACATAGGGCGGCTCATATACCATACTGTACAGTACATAGGATCCGTATATTCCGCCTGCATCTCCCTGGGAGCCGTTGACTGTCACACTGCCGCTGTTGGAACAGCCGGAGATAACGGTAGGATCCTCCGCCGTGGAAGCCGGATTGGTATTCTCTACCCACTGTTTGCTATCATCATCGTATACCAGTGTAAGCACAACGGATGTTCCTGCAATTCCTGCCGCAAATGTTCCTCCTGTAATATCCGCACTGTTGGAACAGCCGCGGATTGTCCCGTAATTTTCTGCAGTAATACCCGCCGCAGTAGTAATGACTGATGGAGAAGAAGATAACATTGTAATCTCTCCGCCGTTAATATGACAGTCCTCAATTGTGCCGTAGTTTACCCTGGCGATTCCCGCGCCGCTTGCGGCATTCTCATTATAAATATCAGGCTCTTCTACATTGATCCCCGACACATATCCTTCTTCCCCGATATAGCCGAACAATGAATAAGGAGATGCAAGCCCCTGTTTCCAGTCGTAATAGAAAGAAAGCCCTTTCACGGTCACGCCGTTTCCAAGAAATGTCCCGTTGTAAAAGTATTCTTCTCTTCCGTTCCAGGCATCGGCAACTGTCATATAAGTTGTGGAACCATTCGTGAATTCACCTCTGCTCATAGTGCCAAAGATACTGAAATCCAGCACTGTTCCAGGTTCCACATATGCATTGGCATCAAATTCGTCCTCGCCTGTCCCGTGATCAGCACTGTTGGTCTTATTTATAAACGCCACGAAATCGTAAATATCCTTAATTACATAATAGGTCTCTCCGTCTATGACCGTAGTCTGCATTTTATCCGTATTGTAGGCTATATATCTCAGTTCAAACGGGCGTGTGTCCGCCTCTTTATAAACTCCATATGCGCGTCCGGATATGGGCCGGCTGTTAAAAGTCGGATACGGTTCTGCATTGACGCCGCCATTTTCCTGATCCAGATCCTGGGTCCAGTTATACTGCCAGCGCTGATAGCCGTCAAAACTTAAAGTAGACGCCGCATATCCGTTTCTGAACTGTTCCGCCGTACAGGAAATTCCGTAATTATAGCCGTCCGGACATGACGTATCCAGATATACACATGCTCCATATGTACCGCATTCTCCGAAAACCGAACCGAAAGTATCTGTTCCTGTTACTGTTCCTGTATTGAAACAGGACTCCACTTCACCGAGTTCCGGGGAAGCAGCCGTTCCGCCGCCCAGGACGCCGCCTGCCAGCATATCGCCGAATACCGCCGTTCCTGCATTATAGCATGCATATATCCTGGCTGTATTGTGCAGTGTCTGTCCTACCAGGCCTCCTACATTATCATTTCCGGCGACAGTGCCTCCCTCCACGCCGCAGTTGAACAGATAGCCAAAGCTGATTGTTCCTGCGATACTTCCAATCGCACAGGAATTTTCCCCCGTCTGTTCCAGATCCGGGTTCTTCACAATCAGACTGCTTACGCTGGGTGTGGAATAATACGCTCCAGCAGAAAATACACGTCTGTATATGCATTTCCCTCGTTTACATCCTGAGCCAGTCCGGCGAGCTGTTCTGCCGTTGCAATCTGATAAGGATCCTCCTTCGTTCCTGTGCCTCCGGCAAAGCCGTCTGCCGTGGTACCGTCCCACGTATCTGTTTCAGGCTCATCTGCAGATACGTACGAAATAGTTCCCGGCAGCGGCATCACAGACAGGGCCATTACTGCTGTCAGCAGAAATGCTGCAGCTTGTTTTCTTTTTTCCATTTTTCTCCTCCTTTCTTTTTCTCCATCCGTCAGCCGGAAACAAGTTAAATACCTCTTAACCTGTTAATTGGCTTTGATTTTTATATTGTATCAGATTTTTTTTTAATATGCTGATGTCAAAAAAAACGGATATCCTGCGACAGCCAGATGAGATCCTGATTCCTCTGTTTTTGACATGCCGCAAATATCCGTAACTGCAAAACTTACTTTGAAATTTTTTGTAATACCCTCGGCCGGCGGGATTTTCCCCGTCCCGGCGAAACAAATCCTGTTTCAGCCCTGCTGACCGTCCTGCTTCAGACTATCCTGCAAAAATACAGATTATGGCTGATATCTCTGAAATACTTCAAATGCTCTGGTATCGTCTGTCACTGCATTAAGCACCAGCGGCCCGGAAAGATCCAGGCTGAAAATACCGAGAAAAGATCTCGCATCAACAACTCTTCTTCCTGACACGAGGTCAAACTCTCCTCTGATATCCGCAATTTCCCGGATAAACTTCTCGATCATTTCATAAGATTTAAACTGAATACTCATAGATCTCCTCATACGCTCTCCTCCTGTCAAAAAAAGAGACAATAAATATGCCGTCCGTCATTGGACAAACCTATTTATTGTCTCTAGCATTTTGTTCTGCTGATACAAATATATGTATTATATTATCAGATCAGAATCTGTTTTTCAACTATTTTTACTGATATTATCTCTTTTGTCTGACAAAACTTTCAAATACACAGATATATATAGTAAGAAAAACACCTGAAAGATTGCTCTCCCAGGTGCTTCCTCTCATTCCAAGTTAAGTTCATGTACCTTCAAAACTACATACAAAGAATCAATCTATCATCCATCTTCACCT
>USFD01000038.1 GCA_900553885.1 uncultured Ruminococcus sp. | reverse complement strand
ACACGCGAGCAGCAGCTTGATGTGATTGCCCGCTCCGCACATGAGCGCATTTAGTTTGAGAAAAGGCTCCATCCATTCCATAGAAAGCTTCGGTTCCGTGGATGGACCGGGTGTCCGGTTTGTGATCTTTTTGCAGGGGTGCAAAATGCGCTGCCAGTTCTGCCACAATCCGGATACCTGGAATATGACGGACGGAGAGCTGCGCAGTACGGATGAGCTGATTCGGAATGCGCTTCGCTACCGGTCTTACTGGAAAGACGGCGGAGGAATTACGGTCAGCGGCGGCGAGCCTCTGATGCAGATTGATTTCCTGACAGAGCTTTTCCGGAAGGCCAAAGAGCAGGGCATTCATACTACCATAGATACCAGCGGCGCGCCTTTTACAAGGGAAGAACCGTTTTTCGGGAAATTTAATGAACTGATGAAATATACGGATCTTCTGCTTGTGGATATCAAACATATTGATGATGAGCAGCATAAAATTCTGACCGGCCGGAGCAACAGAAATATTCTGGACATGGCGGAATATCTCTCTGAGATTGGAAAGCCGGTCTGGATACGACACGTACTTGTACCGGAAAGAAATGACACGGATGAATATCTTGAGAAACTTTATGATTTTATAAAGACATTAAATAATGTACAGAAAGTTGAAGTACTGCCTTACCATACTCTTGGCGAATACAAGTGGAAAGAGCTGGGGTATGAATATCCCCTGGAAGGGATTGAACCGCCCACAAAAGAGCGGATCAGAAATGCAAATGAGATCCTTCATACAGGAAAAGGGACAGACTCCTTTCACTGAATATTCTGAAAATATCAGTGAAAGGGGTCCGTCCCCTTTTCTTTTTATTTTCTGAAAATGAATATAATTGACAGAATACAGACCAGTGCTTCTGTTACCGGAACTGCCATCCAGATGCCGGTCAGGCCCAGAAGGACGGACAGAAGCCAGGCGATCGGAATGATGAGTACAAATCCTCTCAGGATGGATACGGCGAACGCTTCTTTCGGCCGGTCGGCGGAACTGAGGAAGGCTGCGGCAACGATATTGATGCCTGAGAAAAACAGGCTGATAAAATAAATCCGCATGCCTTCTGATGCGATTGATGTAAGAATCGGGGTATGGTCCCGGTTAAACAGTTCTGCGATGGGAACGGCAAATATGCCGATCAGTCCATAGGCTAGGAGCGCCATAAGCAGGGACGCGCTGAGGGCGTATCTGCGAAGCCGGTTTCGCTGATGCCTGCCTGTCTCATCTGCGTACCGGCTGACAACGGGCTGGATTCCCTGGCCGATTCCGGTGAAGATAGATACCAGCACCAGAGCGATATTTGCCAGAATTCCATAGGCGGCGACTCCTGTGTTGCCGCTCAGTCCCAGAATCAGAAAATTAAATACAATAATGACAATGCCGGAAGACATTTCTGTAATCAGGGAAGACACTCCCAGACTGCAGATATCTTTCCAGCGGGACAGGGAAACTTTCGTCCGTACAGGGCGGAAGTTGTTTTTCTTTTTGATGAAATGCAGGGACATGATCAGCATACTGACAACCGGGGCGGTTGCTGTGGCTATGGCGGCCCCTGTCATGCCCATGCCAAGAGGATAGATAAATACGTAATCCAGCACAATATTTGTAAGGCTTCCTACGATCATTCCCGTCATGGACAGGCGGGGAGAACCGTCGTTTCTGACAAAGCAAAGCAGAAGATTATTCCCCAGGAAAAGCGGGGAAAATATAAGGAGGATGCGGATATAGTCTGATGCATATCCGACAGTATCGGCGTCTGCGCCAAGGAGAGACGCTATCTGAGAGGGAAACAGCGCTCCGGCAGAGCTGAAAATTACAGCTGCCAGGATGCCGAGATACAGTGCATGCGTAAAAACTGTGCGGTGAACCCTGTCGCGGGGCTGCGCTGCAGAAAGAGTGTAGCGGGCGGCAGAGCCCATGCCGATCATCAGCCCTGTTCCGTTCATCAGGCTGTAGGCCGGAAGAACCAGATTCAGCGCGGCAAGTGCATTGGCGCCGATGCCTCTGGCAATGAAAAAGGTGTCCGCCAGGATGTAGCAGGAATAACCGATCATTCCAAGAACATTGGCGGATACATATTTCAGAAAAACAGGAAAAATCTTTTCCGCGGAGATAGTGCTCATAAATTTTTGTTCCTTTCCTATCTTATGGATTCCTTTATAAAAAAGGCATCCATACCCGTACCTTTTTCGGCCTTACGGCGCGGGATGAATGCTCTGTACCGTCTCTGCCGCCGGGCGGAGACAGGTGTAATCTGTAAAATAAAAACCGGATTTAAAATCCTTGGCTATAATACCATAGAAACAAAGGGAAATCAAATCTTTTTTTCGCAGGAAAACAGGTGTAAAATATTTCTGCACAAATGTCCGCGGACAGCAGGACAGGCGAGGAGGATACGACATGAATAAGAAGGAAATACTTGAGATCCGGAAACAATTCACACCACGCAACTGCGCAATTACAAGAATCTGCGGGTGTTATGTGGATCATGAGAAGATAAAACAGATGGAGTCAAAGGATGCGTTTCTTTCGCTCCCTGAAGAAGAAGCATTCAAATATTTTGATATTTTCAAAAAGACTCTTTCGGGAACAGTGGGGAAAAACATGCTGAACCTGGAGTTCCCGCTGGATGCGGAGATGCCGGGCGGCACCCAGGAATTTCTGCTTAAGCTCCGGGACAGCAAGCTGCAGGATGATATGCTTCTGGAAGAGTTTTACGATAAGGTAATCGCAGCCTATGACTATGGAGAAAATTATTACATAATCCTGATCCATGCGATGTACGATGTTCCGGGAAAGGCATCCGACGGCATGGAAATGTTTGACGCGTCAGATGAAGTATATGAGTATCTGATGATGAGCATCTGCCCGGTTGTTCTATCCAAAGCAGGACTCAGCTACAATGCCCAGGATAACCGGATTCAGGACCGGATCCGGGACTGGATTGTGGATATGCCGGACAAAGGATTCCTTTTTCCTGCTTTTAATGACAGGGGGACAGATCTGCACAGTGTCCTGTATTATACAAAGAAATCCGAGGATCTTCAGCCGGAGATGATCGAACAGCTTCTGGGAGCTGCCACACCTATGTCGGCGGATACGCAGAAAGAGACATTTCAGACGATTATCGAGGATACTCTGGGCGAGGAAGGAGATTATGAGACTGTCCGGAATATCCATGAAACGCTTGCGGATCTGATCGAGGAGCATAAAGAAGAGCCGGAGCCTCTGACACTCGACTGCACAGATGTGAAGAAGATCTTTGAACAGAGCGGAGTCCCGAATGACAAGATGGAGACTTTTGAGAAAAACTTCGCGGAAAATGCAGGAGAGAAAGGGCAGCTGCAGGCATCCAATATCGCGGAAACGAAGAAATTCAATATTGAGACGCCGGATGTGATTATTAAGGTAAATCCGGACAGAGCAGACCTGGTGGAGACAAGAATTATTGACGGAAGACAGTGTCTGGTTATTCCGGTAGACGATCATATTGAGGTGAACGGCATCAGCGTCAGAACGATTTCCCGCAGGGAGGGGAACGGCAAAGAAGAAGGAGTCTCTGTATCTGAGTAAAAAAAGATCCCGGACCGTATCATATGCGTTTCATCTATGGAGACGCATACGATACAGTCCGGGATTATTTTTATGTAAAATATATGTCCGGAATCTGTAGATGCAGAACCGGATTATACCGGATGTCCTATGCAGACGGAGTGTTGATTGCGCAGAACAGTATCCGGGCGCATTCATCTGTTGAGAGGGAAGAAGTATTCAGCGCCATATCATAATTTTTCTTATCGGACCAGTCTTTGTCTGTCCAGAATTTAAAATAATCTTTCCGTTCCCGTTCCTTCTTTTCCATCATCTTCTTAGCCTGCTCGGGAGTTACATTTTCCGTGCGCACAATCCGGTCGATCCGTTTGTCCATATCGGAGGAATAAATAAATACTCTGACTGTGCGGGGGTTGTCCCGGAGAATTTCTGTGGAGCTTCTGCCGATAAATACGGAAGGCCCCTGCATTTCCAGTGACTTGATGGTTTTCTGCAGCTCATAGTACAGTTCAAATACCTGAGAATTATTGCGGTTATAATTGTAACTTGCCAGAAGGCCGATATTGTACAGAACACTTCCGGTTCTTTTCTCATCATATTCTTTCAGCATGTCCAGGGACAGTCCTTTTGCCTCTGCAACCTGAGCGATCAGGCTGCCGTCATAACAGGAAATTCCGGCCATATCAGCTACCTTTTTCCCGATTTCGCGGCCCCCGCTGCCAAATTCCCTTTCAATTGCAAGTGATTTCATAAACAAAACTCCTTTCTTACTTATCGATATTTCTGAGAACGGCATCCCGTACAATCCGGATAAATTCTTCCGAGTCTTCAGGCCCCAGAAGTTCCAGAAATTCAGCCATGCGGCTGATGACATCTTCGTATCTTCCCTTTACCTCCTGCTTTCCGGGTTCTGTAATATATACCAGAACCTGCCGCTTGTCCCGGGGATTCTGAAGACGGCGGGCGTAGCCTTTCTTTTCCAGCGTATTCAGAATGGCGGCAGTTCTGGAACTTCTGATATCAAAGGCAGAAGTCAGTTCCCCCGGAGAAGCGCCGTCATGCTGAAATGCAAGATAATAAAGAACCGCCTGTTCCCCGGAGGCCAGGCTGGTCAGACCGCGGATCATTGCTGTACGGTTCAGCTGTCTCATATAATGAAGGAAATATTCTGCACGATTACGGTAATCCATACGTTATCTCCTTTATATCTCATACTATGAGATAATATACCACCACGGAGGTTAAACTGTCAACCGGCAGCAGGAGGAATGCCATGAACGTACTCCGGACGGTTTCATCAAAACGTCTTTTGCTTCCGGGAAAATAATTCGGTGGCAAAACTAAAATTATATAAAAAGTATGAAAAAAATGTGAAATTATATTTTTTTACTTGCTTTTTTTATGCAGAAATACTAGTCTATTGTTTAGTTGTCTAACTAAATAATTTCCGCGCACCGGCGGATGAACTGCCAAACCTGCGGAAAGAACAGGGAAATTATTATGGAGGGAAGGAAATGAGCTGTGAAACAAATGATATTCCGCTGATGGGAATTATGGGCATTGTTCTGCATAAGATGCTGAATACAGCGAAATGTATGTATCAGGAGTTTGATCTGAACCGCAGCCAGGCAGCGATTCTTTTTACTCTTCACCGCAGAAAGTCAATTTCTCAGAAGGAACTGGCACGGGAGCTGAATATGACTGCCCCGTCCATCACTTCAGCGATTCAGAAGATGGAGCGGGAGGGGTATATTACCAGGGAACCGGATAAATCAGATCAGAGGGTGATGCGTCTTACTCTGGCAGAACGGGGCAAATCCTGTATTCAGTCAGTCAAAGATGTAGGAAAAAGAATGGATGAGATCATCCTGGGAGGCATGAGCCTGGAGGAGCAGCTTCTGTTCCGAAGACTGATGCTGCAGGTTAAGGATAATCTGGAAAATTATGAAAGGAAAGAAGAGGTATGAAAAACTTATTCAAATATGCGGCAGAGCACTGGAAAGCTCTGATTGCGATTATTGTAATATTGTTTATACAGGCCTACTGTGATCTGTCGCTTCCTGCGTACACATCGGATATTGTAAATGTAGGAATCCAGCAGGGGGGCGTAGAGGATCAGATCCCCGAGGCCGTCTCCGCAGATGAGATGGAGAAGTTGCTCCTGTTTGTACCGGCGGAGGATCAGAAGACAGTGCTTGACGCTTATGAGAAAGATGACAGCACTTATGATGTGGAGGATTATGTACTGAAAGACTCTGTGTCGGACAGTGAGAAAAAAACGGAAGAGCTCAGTGGAATTCTGCAGGGTCCCATGATGCTGACCGCCGGATTTGAATCCGGAAGCGATATGACAAAACAGATAGAAGAACAGCTGAAGGCGAATATGCCGTCTCAGGCGGATACAGAAGATCTGTCTGTTTTTGATCTTATGAAAATGCTTCCGGAAGAGCAGCGGGCAGCTATGCTGCAGAGGATGGATGAACAGCTGTCTGATCTGCCGGATACCATTCTGGAGCAGGCTGCAGTGGCCTATGTTCAGTCTGCCTATGAAGAGCTGGGAATGGATATGGACAATATTCAGATACACTACCTGATTGTGACTGGCGGTAAAATGGTTGGCCTGGCCTTTTTAGGAATGGCGGCAAGTATTCTTGTAGGCTTTCTGGCGTCCCGTGTGGGCGCTGCTACCGGCCGGGATCTGAGAAGCAGAGTGTTCCACAAGGTTGTGGGATTCTCAAACAATGAGTTTGATCATTTCTCTACGGCTTCTCTGATTACGAGAAGTACCAATGATATCCAGCAGATTCAGCTGCTTACGGTAATGCTTCTGCGGATTGTACTGTATGCGCCGATTCTGGCAATCGGCGGAATTATTCAGGTATTCCAGACCAATGTATCCATGTCCTGGATTATTGCCCTTGCTGTCATTCTGATTGCACTGGTAATTCTGGTACTTTTTGTTGTGGCTATGCCGAAGTTTAAGATTCTTCAGAATCTTGTAGATAAACTGAATCTGGTTACCCGTGAGATCCTGACCGGACTGTCGGTAATCCGTGCCTTCAGTACGCAGAAACATGAGGAGGAGCGGTTTGACCGGGCCAACCGGGACCTGACCCGGACCAACCTGTTTGTAAACCGCGCCATGACTTTTATGATGCCGGTTATGATGCTGGTAATGAACGGCATTTCCGTGCTTATCATGTGGAACGGCGCACACGGTATAAGTGATGGCCAGATGCAGGTGGGTGATATGATGGCATTTATTCAGTACACCATGCAGATTATTATGGGATTCCTTATGCTGTGCATGCTTTCCATTATGCTGCCCAGAGCGGCAGTGGCGGCGGACCGTGTGGAGGAAGTGCTGTCCAGTCAGACTGTGATCCACGATCCGGAACATCCGGCATCCTTTGACAGCAGCAAGAAAGGCGTTCTCACATTCAGCCATGTGTCCTTCCGGTATCCGGGGGCGGATGAAAATGTCCTTCATGATATATCATTTACGGCGGAACCGGGGAAAACTACCGCGATTATCGGCAGTACCGGAAGCGGAAAATCCACGCTGGTAAACCTGATCCCCCGTTTCTATGATGTGACGGAAGGCTCCATCACTCTGGACGGAGCGGATATCCGTCAGGTAAGCCAGCATGAACTCAGAGAACGGCTTGGATTTGTACCGCAGAAAGGCGTGCTTTTCTCGGGCAACATTGCCTCCAACATTCTGTTCGGCAATCCTCACGGCAGTGAAGCTGAGATGAAGGAAGCGGCGGAAATCGCCCAGGCGGCAGAGTTTATCGAAGAAAAGCCGGAGGGATACCAAAGCCCTATCGCCCAGGGCGGTTCCAATGTATCAGGCGGCCAGAAACAGAGGCTGTCGATTGCCAGAGCGATAGCAAAACATCCGGAAGTATTTATTTTTGATGACAGCTTTTCCGCTCTCGACTTTAAGACAGATGTTACGCTGAGAAAAGCGCTCCGAAAGAAAACAAAGGACAGTACTGTGCTGATTGTGGCGCAGAGAATCAGTACGATTCTCAATGCCGATCAGATTCTTGTACTGGATGAAGGGAAAATCGCAGGAATGGGAACCCATCAGGAGCTTCTTGAATCCTGTGAAGTATACCGTCAGATCGCCGCGTCACAGTTGTCCGAATCGGAACTGGCAAATCAGGGAAAGAGCGGAGAAGACAGGAAAAAGATAACAGGCAGCGCAGGAGAAAAGGAGGTGCAGTGCAATGGCTAGAGGACCAATGGGAAGAGGAATGCATGGCGGCGGCATGTCCGGCGAGAACGCAAAGGATTTCAAAGGCACCATTAAAAAGCTGTTCCGGTATATGAGTGCGTTTAAAGTACACATGTTTTTTGTCGCTGTTTTTGCTGTATGCGGTACAATATTCAATATTGCAGGCCCGAAGATTCTGGGAAAGGCAACAACCGAGATCTTCAATGGTCTGGTCAGTACAGTGTCCGGCGGAAGCGGAATGGATTTCGGGAAAATCGGAAGAATCCTTCTGATTACGCTGGGACTGTATGTAATCAGCGCGCTTTGTTCCTTCATACAGGGAATCATTATGACAGGTGTATCACAGAAAACCACCTATCGGCTGCGCAAAGAGATTTCGGAAAAGATCAACCGTATGCCAATGAATTATTTTGACACAAAGCCGGTGGGCGAAGTGCTCTCCCGTGTGACAAATGATGTGGATACACTGGGACAGAGCCTGAACCAGAGCGCAACCCAGCTGATCACATCCGTGACAACAATTATCGGCGTCCTTATCATGATGCTCTCCATCAGCCCGCTGATGACGCTGGTGGCGCTGCTTCTGCTTCCGGTATCCGTGCTGCTGATTTCATTTGTAATGAAGCATTCCCAGAAATATTTCCGGGGACAGCAGGAATACCTTGGAAATGTAAACGGACAGGTAGAAGAAATCTACAGCGGCCACAGCATTATCAAGGCGTTTAATAAAGAAGAAGACGTAATCGGAGAATTCAACAGGACAAACGGAAAGCTGTATGACTCCGCATGGAAATCTCAGTTTTTTTCCGGAATGATGATGCCGGTTATGCAGTTCGTGGGCAACCTGGGATATGTGGCGGTAGCCATACTGGGCGGATATCTGACAATCCGTAACACAATTGAGGTCGGTGATATCCAGTCCTTTATCCAGTATGTCAGAAACTTTACCCAGCCTATTCAGCAGGTGGCGCAGGTGGCAAACATGCTCCAGTCCACAGCAGCCGCGTCGGAAAGAGTGTTTGAATTCCTGGAAGAGGAAGAAGAGGAACAGACAGTGCCAAATCCGGTATCTACAGAAGGACTGCAGGGAAATGTACAGTTCGATCATGTACATTTCGGATACAATCCGGACAGAATTATCATTAATGACTTTTCTGCAAATGTGAAAGAAGGCCAGAAGATTGCTATTGTAGGTCCTACCGGAGCAGGAAAAACTACTATGATCAAGCTGCTTATGCGGTTCTATGATGTAAACAGCGGATCCATCCGGATCGACGGACACGATCTGCGGGAGTTTAACCGCAGCGACTTAAGGGAAATGTTCGGAATGGTGCTCCAGGATACCTGGCTGTTCCATGGTACAATCATGGAAAACATCCGTTACGGCAGACTTGACGCCACAGACGAAGAAGTGATCCAGGCTGCGAAAGCCGCCCATGTACACCGCTTCGTACAGACCCTGCCCGGAGGCTACAATATGGAGCTGAATGAAGAGGCAAGCAATGTCTCTCAGGGACAGAAGCAGCTCCTTACCATTGCAAGAGCCATCCTGGCGGATCCCAAGATCCTTATTCTGGATGAAGCGACCAGTTCTGTAGATACAAGAACCGAAGTACTCATCCAGAAGGCAATGGATAACCTGATGAAAGGACGCACAAGCTTCATTATCGCCCACAGACTGTCAACCATCCGGGACGCGGATCTGATACTGGTCATGAAAGACGGCGATATCGTGGAACAGGGAAGACACGAAGAACTCCTGGCAAAAGGCGGGTTCTACGCAGATCTTTATAACTCCCAGTTCGAATCCGCTGATCAGAGCTGCGCGTAAATCTGGCTCTGACGGGATACGGATGTGGGGCTGAGGTCTGAAACATCAGAATGCAGAACCGGCGAGAACCGTATTCGGAGATCAGATGCGGAAATTCTGAACTCCGTTCCGCGGAATAGTAAAACTACAACACCCTGAATACAGGCTAAAAACAGAATTATCAATGGAAACTCACGTTCCGTTCACAGCTCCATTGATAATTCTAACGCCTGTATTCAGGGTGTTAAGTTTTACTAAATTCCGCTTCAAAGTCGCTCAGAATTTCCGCATCTGATCTCCGAAAGGCGCATCCATCCGTCTGTATTCCGCTGTTTTCTGCGCGCATCCGGGCAGCGGTATTCCCATCAGATTCCGATTCCCGCCAAAACAAAAGAAAACGGAACTTTATTGCCTGAGGGTATCTGTTTTCCGGCCGGTTTATTGAAAACGGAAATAGCCTGCTTCAGAATGGCAGATCGGGATTCGGAGGGATGGCAGCGTGTGAAGTTCTGTCTTCGGTTCTTTCTGTCTGTTGAATTTGGGATTATGGGTGACAGTGCCGATTGGATGAAAGCAGAAAATGCAGGAATACGGACGGTCGAATGAAATTTTTGGAGAACGGCTGCGGGGCAGTTCAGTGACTTGGAGCGGAATTTAGTAAAACTTAAAACCCCGGATGCAGGCGTTAGGATTTTCAATGGAATTGTTCGAGCAGAACGTGAGTTTCCATTGAAAATCCTGCTTTTAGCCTATGCCAGGGGTTTTGTAGTTTTACTATTCCGAGGAACGGAGCTGAACTGCCCCGCAGCCGTTCTCCAAATACGATTTATTGGTTGTTAGTATTCCGGCGTTTTCGGACTCTTCTTCGGTACCATGTCGCCTATAATTTCGAATTTCACATCTACAAATCTTCCCCCGGATGTGGTATGATCGTTATAGTGTATGGGCGGGAAAGGCTTTCCCGGGCGTGTGTTTTCTGGCGGTGAGAGGGACGGTGTTTTTATGTACGGGAAGTGCATTTTTAAAAGAGCGGCTTCGGTGTTTCTGGCGCTGTCTGCAATGTTGTGTCTGACGTCCTGTTCCCGGCTGCGGGCGCTGCAGCTGACGGGGATGATGTCGGAAGAGGCGGAGAAGATTCATCCTATGTCGGAGGAAATTATCCGCTGTCTGACCGAGCATGACAGAGAAGGGCTGAAAGAACTGTTCTGCGACAAGGTAAAGGAAAATGAAGAGATTGACGGCCAGATCGAAGAGCTGATGCAGTTCGTTCAATGCGATGTATATCTTTCCTCAGATATTGAAGATTCCGCATCGGGAGACCAGTCCATCGAATCCGGTGAGATTACGGACTGGACGGTCAGACCTCAGATCCCTTATATAAAAGTGGAGGTTGCTTCGGAAGAGGAGGACGGCCGGGATACGGTCAGATATTATAAAGTAGCATACGGATGGAAGATTACAGATAAAGAAGATCCTTCTATGGAAGGACTGCACTGGCTTGAGGCTGAGCTGCTTAACATGGACGAAAAAGTGTGGATCGGAACAAACGGATTCCTGGATGACACAGAAGATCTGCAGGAACAGTCCGGATCAGAAGTATAATAAAGGGGATAATGCAGTATGGGATTTACACATTTTGACGAAAACGGCAAAGCGGTTATGGTGGATGTGACCGGCAAGGAGGAGACGCTCCGGGAAGCGTCCGCCACCGGAAAAATACTGGTCAGCCGGGAAGTATTTCAGGCGGTCAGAACGGGAAATATAGGAAAAGGAGATGTTCTCGGCGTGGCGGCCACGGCGGGAATTATGGGAGCAAAGCGGACCTGGGAACTGATTCCCATGTGTCACATTCTGCCCCTGACCAACTGCAGAATCCATTTTGACATGGATGAGGACGAATGTTCGATTATCTGTACCTGTACGGTGAAAGTAACGGGAAAAACGGGAGTTGAGATGGAAGCGCTGACAGGTGTGAGCGTGGCTCTGCTGACGATTTATGATATGTGCAAGGCGCTGGATAAGACAATGGAGATCGGGGAGATCTACCTGGTGAAAAAGACGGGCGGAAAGAGTGGAAATGTATATAATGACCGTCACGGGGACAGAGACCGCCGGGCGGGAAAGGAGTCCGGCCGCAGAGAAATTGAACTGATGTAGGAAGAGGCGGAAGAAATGGAAGGAAAGAGATGGAGAGCAGCGGTTGTAACGCTGAGTGATAAAGGATATGCAGGAGAGAGAGAGGATAAAAGCGGCCCGCTGATCTGTGACATGCTTGGACAGGCCGGCTATGAAGTGGTGGAAACCGGACTCCTTCCGGATGAGATTGAAGAAATTAAAAAGTATCTTTATAAATTGTGTGATGAAATAAGAGTTGATATTATTTTCACAACAGGCGGGACAGGCCTGTCACCCAGAGACTGTACGCCTGAGGCTACGCTGGCGGTGGCGACCCGGAATGTCCCGGGGATTGCAGAGGCCATGCGCCTGGCGTCTCTGCAGATTACGCCCAGAGCTATGTTGAGCCGGGGCGTGTCAGTGATCCGGAACGAGACACTGATTATCAATCTGCCGGGAAGCCCGAAAGCGGCCAAAGAGAATCTGGAGGCCGTGCTTCCTTCTCTGGATCACGGCCTGGCGGTTCTGACAGGGAGAACAGGGGAATGCGGATACGAGCCGGTCGAAATAAAATAATTTAAAAAGAAAGGAAATTCATGCAAAAGAAAATCTTGCAGGATCAGTTTGGCAGAAAAATTGAATATATAAGAGTGTCTGTTACAGACCGCTGCAATCTGCGCTGCATTTACTGTATGCCGCAGGAAGGGGTGCCGGCTGTCCCCCATGATGAGATCCTGACATTTGACGAGATAGAGCGGTTCTGCCGGATCGCGGCAGAGCTGGGAATATCCCGCATTAAACTGACAGGCGGAGAACCCCTTGTGCGCAGGGGCCTTCCTTTTCTTGTAGGAAAACTAAAACAGATTCCGGGAGTGGAACAGGTGACGCTGACAACAAACGGAACACAACTGAAGGAACAGATCCGGGATCTGAAAGTTAATGGGCTGGATGCCGTGAATATCAGCCTTGATACTCTGGATGGGGAAAGGTATCGCCAGGTGACCCGTGTCGGCAGTCTGGACCGGGTGCTTGAAGGCCTGGACGCGGCTCTTGGATGTCCGGGACTTCCGGTGAAAATCAACTGCGTGCCTCTGGAAGACGGGACGGACGAAGATCTTCTCCGGCTGGCGGGTCTGGCCCGGAAGTGCCCGGTGGACGTCCGCTTTATTGAACTGATGCCTTTCGGACCGGGCAAAGAGTCTGCAGGAAGAAGCAATGGGGATATAAAAAAAATACTGGAAAGCCGGTTTGGAAGTTCCAGACCATATGAAAAACTGCTGGGAAACGGACCGGCAGAGTATGTTCTTTTCCCGGGCTTCCGGGGCAGGGTCGGCTTTATCAGTGCGATCAGTCATAAGTTCTGCAGTACATGCAACCGTCTGAGGCTTACCTCGGAAGGATTGCTTAAGCCCTGCCTTCAGTACGGGACGGCAGCGGACATAAAGGCGCTACTTCGGGGAGGCGCCTCAGACAGACAGATACAGGAGACTGTCATACAGACGGTTCTCAGCAAGCCGGCCTGTCATCATTTCGGAGAAGAAGAGAAGAATGAAGATGCAAACGGGAAAGACATACAGAAGGAAAACAGAGAAATGTTCCGGATCGGCGGCTGACCGGGATCCGGAGAAAGAAACGAGGCATAATATGGGAAAAGTAATTGCAGTCTGCACAAGTCCTGAAAAAGGCACACAGAAGACTGCTGTGGCAGAAGGAAATTTTATAGAAGATTACGGGATTGAGGGGGACGCCCACGCAGGAAAATGGCACCGGCAGGTCAGTCTCCTTTCCTATGATAAAATAGAAGAATTCCGGAAGCAGGGGGCTCAGGTGGCGGACGGTGCTTTCGGGGAAAACCTGGTAGTGGAAGGAATTGATTTTTCCAGGCTTCCGGTGGGAACGAGGCTTACGTGCGGTGATGTGGTACTCGAAATTACGCAGATCGGAAAGGAATGCCACCATGGATGTGCAATTTTCCGGCAGATGGGCGACTGCATTATGCCCCGGGAGGGCGTTTTCGCGAAAGTAATCCGGGGCGGAAGAATACGTCCGGGAGATGAGATGACTTGCACGGAAGAGGAAATCGGTGTATTTTAAATAAGTGAGTTTTGTGTGAATACAGAACCGATGAATTTTCTGCCGCAGATCAGGAAGCATACAGATTAAGGCGGATTGAAAATAAGATTGCGGGAGTACAAAGAAATGATGCTGAAAAAATACAGAGCTGCTGCACTGGTTTGCTGTACAGCGCTGTTTCTGGCCGGATGCCGGATGCAGGGGGAGACAATCGGGTCAGAAAAAGACAACTCAAAAGGAATTGATATTGAGGAGGAAGACGGAAAAGAGATCTATTCGTTTGAGGACAGAGAGGGCAGAAAGTATGAAGCGGAACTTCTGGAGGAGGTTCCCGGATGCACCTATGATTTTACCCGCCTCAGGACAGATCAGAAAACAGGCTTTAAGTATTACACAGATGAAGCGGGGGGAGTGTCTTCCAGAACCGGAATTGATGTTTCGGAATTCCAGGGGGAGGAGATTGACTGGAAGAAAGTAAAAAACAGCGGCGTAGAGTTTGTGATTATCCGTCTGGGGTATCGGGCCTTCGGGGAGAATGGAGAACTGGTACTGGACGATATGTATGAAAAAAATGTAAAAGGAGCGCTGGACGCCGGACTGGATGTAGGCGTATACTTTTTCTCTCAGGCAATCAGCCCTGCTGAGGCGGTGGAGGAAGCGGAATACGTTCTGAAACATATCCGCTCCTACAATATTGACGGCCCGGTAGTATATGATACAGAAGATATTGAGTACAGCACCGCCCGGACAGACAAAAATACAAGACAGGAATTTACGAATTACTGTAAGATTTTCTGTGATACAATTGAGTCCGCAGGTTACGAACCGATGATCTATTCCGATATGAAATGGATGGCAAATACTCTTATTCTGGAAGAACTTACCGATTATGACTTCTGGTATGCGGATTATCATGCGGTCCCTCAGTGCCCGTATCAGTACAGAATCTGGCAGTACAGTAAGACGGGAGAGGTGCCGGGGATTCACGGCGGTGTAAATTTAAACCTATGGTTTCAGGAGGATGAAGAAGAATGAAGTGGAACAAATTCCGGTTAAAGACAACGACCCAGGCAGAGGATATTGTAAGCAGTATGCTGATGGAGCTGGGAATCCAGGGAGTGGAGATTGAGGATAAGATTCCTCTTTCCCAGTCAGATAAGGAGCAGATGTTTGTTGATATTCTGCCGGAGACAGAGCCGGACGACGGCGTGGCGTACTTGAGCTTTTATCTGGAAGAGGATGAGGATAAAGACAGTATTTTAAGTCAGGTAAGACAGGAACTTAAAGACATGTCTTCCTATGTGGACGTGGGAGAGTGTCTGATTGAAGAATCCCAGACCGAAGATGTGGACTGGGTGAATAACTGGAAACAGTATTTCCATCAGTTCTATGTGGACGATATTCTGATTATTCCTTCCTGGGAGGAAGTAAAGCCGGAAGACAGTGAAAAAATGGTAATTCATATTGACCCGGGCACAGCTTTCGGAACCGGAATGCATGAAACCACCCAGCTGTGTATCCGCCAGATCAGAAAATATGTAACGCCGGATACAAAGATTCTGGACGTGGGCTGCGGAAGCGGCATCCTGGGCATGCTGGCTCTGAAATTCGGCGCCGCATATTCTGTGGGAACCGACCTGGATCCCTGCGCCATCGACGCCACCCGAGAAAATATGGCGGTAAACGGAATCCCTCAGGATAAGTATGAGGTAATGATCGGAAATATCATTGACGACCGGGATGTGCAGGATAAAGTGGGATATGAGTGCTACGACATTGTGGCGGCCAATATTCTGGCCGATGTGCTGGTGGAACTGACGCCGGTTATCGTTCATCAGCTGAAAAAAGGCGGCATTTATATTACCAGCGGCATTATTGATGATAAGGAAGATACGGTTGTAAAGGCCGTGCAGGATGCAGGCCTGGAAGTGCTGGATGTGACATACCAGGGCGAATGGGTCTGCGTGACAGCGAGGAAGAACTGATGCAGAATTTTTTTGTAGAAACTTCGTCGGTACAGGACGGGATGATCCGTCTGTCCGGCGCGGATGTAAATCATATGAAAAATGTTCTCCGCATGAGGCCGGGAGAGCCGGTGCAGATCCAGGACGGCCAGGGGATTACTTATACCTGCCGTATTTCCGGATATGAGGAGAGAGAAGCGATTCTGGAGATCCTGGAGACCAGAACCGCGGACACGGAACTTCCTTCCGCCCTTTATCTCTTTCAGGGGCTCCCCAAAGGAGACAAGATGGAGTGGATCGTTCAGAAGGCGGTGGAACTGGGAGCGGCCGGAATTATTCCATTTGCGGCGGGAAGATCCGTTGTACGTCTGGATGAGAAAAAAGCGGAGAAAAAGACAGCCCGCTGGCAGGCCATTGCCAGAAGCGCGGCACAGCAGTGCGGCCGCGCTGTCATACCGGAGGTGAGCCGTCCGGTTTCTCTTTCAGAAGCTCTGAAACAGGCGTCGGAACTGGATGTGATTCTGATTCCATATGAACTGGAGCGGGGCATGAAGGAGACGGCTGAGATTATCCGGGATATCCGTCCGGGACAGTCTGTGGGAATTTTTATCGGACCGGAAGGCGGCTTTGACGCGGAGGAAGTAGAGAAGGCAAAAGCGGCCGGAGCCCGGCCCGTTTCACTGGGATCCAGAATATTGAGGACAGAGACGGCGGGGATTGCAGCCCTTTCTATTCTGATGTATCATCTTGAGAGTCAGGGACATAATGTAAAGTAAGAAAAGAGAAAAGGAAAGGAACAATGGAAGTTTATCTGGACAATTCTGCCACGACCATGTGTTATCCGGAAGTGGGAGAACTGGTATATAAAGTAATGTGTCAGGACTATGGCAACCCATCGTCCATGCACAGAAAAGGAGTGCAGGCAGAACACTATATCAGGGATGCGAAGGAGACGCTGGCAAAACTGCTGAAAGTAAATCCCGGCGAGATCTTCTTCACATCCGGCGGCACCGAAAGCGATAATCTGGCGCTGATCGGGTGTGCCAGAGCAGGACGCAGGAGAGGCAGTCATCTGATTACCACATCCATTGAACATCCGGCAATCCTCAATACCATGCGGTATCTGGAAGAGGAGGAAGGATTCCGGGTGACCTACCTGCCGGTAGACGCGGCAGGCAGAGTAAAACTGGATGCGTTAAAGGAAGCGCTCTGCCCTGAGACGATACTGGTATCGATTATGTATGTAAACAATGAAGTGGGAACGGTTCAGCCGGTTGCCGAGGCGGCAAGGATTGTCAAACAGTACAATCCGTCAATTCTGTTTCACACAGATGCGGTCCAGGGATTCGGCAAGTACCGGATCTGGCCGAAACGTATGGGAATCGATCTTCTGACCGCAAGCGGCCACAAAATCCACGGCCCGAAAGGCATAGGATTCCTTTATATCGGTTCCAACGTAAAGATCAGACCCATTGTGTTCGGCGGGGAGCAGCAGAAAAATATCCGTTCCGGTACGGAGAATGTTCCGGGCATAGCAGGACTGGCTCTTGCATCAAAAATGATTTACCGGGATCTGGAAATGAAAACCGCGCTGATGCGGGAACTCAAAGGCCGTTTCCTGGAAGGAATTAAAAAGATTGACAATACAGTGGTTCACGGACTGACAGATGAAGGGAGCGCACCCCATATTATCAGTGTGGGAATCGCAGGAATCCGGAGCGAAGTCCTTCTTCACACACTGGAAGAAAAAGGAATTTATGTTTCCTCCGGTTCGGCCTGCTCTTCCAATCATCCCTCTGTAAGCGGAGTGCTCAAAGGAATCGGGGCGGCCAGAGAATACCTGGACGCCACCCTGCGTTTCAGTATGTCAGAGTTTACAACCAAAGAAGAAATTGACTATACACTGGAAACACTATATAATTGTGTACCGACGCTTCGAAAATATACGCGGCGCTGAGAAAAAAGCATACAGCCAGCCGCCTTTGATATACAGAAAAGGAGAAAAACATGGAATTTCATTCGTTTTTGATCAAATACGGGGAAATCGGCATTAAGGGAAAAAACAGATATATGTTCGAGGATGCCCTTGTGCGCCAGATCCGGTACGCTCTTTCAGATGTGGAGGGAGATTTCTATGTCCACAAATGTCACGGGAGAGTGTACGTGGACTGTAACGGAGAGTATGACTATGAGGAGACCGTGGAACATATTTCCCGTGTCTTCGGTATTGTGGGAATCTGCCCGGTTGTACGAAAAGAAGTAAAAGAAATAGAAGAGCTGAAAAAGGACGTAGTTTCTTATATGGGCGAGATGTACCCGGAAGGAAACTGTACTTTTAAAGTGGAGGCAAGGCGCGCCAACAAGCGGTATCCCATGAATTCCATGGAGATCAACTGTGCTCTGGGCGAGGCTGTGCTGGACGCGTTCCCGGATATGAAAGTAGATGTTCACAATCCGGACGTACGTCTGAATGTGGAGATCCGGGAGGAAGTTTATCTGTATTCCGAGATTATTCCCGGCCCGGGGGGAATGCCGGTGGGAACAAACGGAAGCGCCATGCTCCTGCTTTCCGGAGGAATCGACAGCCCTGTGGCAGGTTATATGATTGCGAAGAGAGGCGTAGAGATTGAAGCAGTGTATTTCCATGCTCCGCCGTATACAAGCGAACGTGCAAAAGAAAAGGTTATGGATCTGGCAAAACTTGTTTCTGTATATTCCGGCCCGATTAAGCTCCATGTGGTAAATTTTACAGATATTCAGCTTTATATTTATGAAAAATGCCCTCATGAAGAACTGACGATCATTATGCGCCGGTATATGATGCGGATCGCGGAGCATTTTGCGAAGAAAGACGGATGTCTGGGCCTGATTACCGGCGAGAGTATCGGCCAGGTGGCAAGCCAGACCATGCAGAGCCTTGCGGCTACCAATGCCGTGTGTACGCTTCCGGTATACCGTCCTCTTGTGGGATTTGACAAGCGGGAGATTGTGGAAATTTCAGAGAAGATCGGAACCTACGAAGTATCCATACAGCCGTTTGAGGACTGCTGTACGATCTTCGTGGCAAAACATCCTGTTACAAAGCCCAATATTGAGCGGATCGAAAAATCCGAACTCAATCTGACAGAGAAGATTGAT
This sequence comes from uncultured Ruminococcus sp., assembly GCA_900553885.1. Taxonomy (GTDB): domain Bacteria; phylum Bacillota; class Clostridia; order Lachnospirales; family Lachnospiraceae; genus Mediterraneibacter. The sequence continues at coordinate 10,663 of USFD01000038.1, read as the reverse complement.
GAGCTGATGCAGACAGCTCTGGATACGACGGAGACGATTATCATCGGACAGAAAGAGGCAGACTCTTAAAAAGAGTCTACCCCGGTAAGTTTTCAGCAAAAAAAGAAGCTGTCTGGTTCAGGCAGCTTCGCGGTTTTTCTATTTATTTGATAATGTAGGAATCCAGAGCTGCAAGGATGTCATCGACATTGCCGTCAGCGTGTATGTTGAGGTCGATGGGTTTGGAAAGGTCAAGACTGAAAATTCCCATGATTGATTTGGCATCTATAACATATCTTCCGGATACTAAATCGAAGTCATTGTCATATTTTGTAATTTCGTTGACAAAAGATTTAACTTTGTCGATTGAGTTTAATGAAATCTGTACTGTTTTCATTTTAAATTCCCTCCTTGAATTATACAATAAAGTAAGGGCCTTAACCCTACGTATATTCTACGGGATGGGATGGTAAAAGTCAAGAAACAATAAGGAAAAAAGAGGTAAAAACCCATGAAAAAAGCGGCATTGCACAATCTGGGATGCAAGGTAAATGCCTATGAAACAGAGGCCATGCAGGAAATGCTGGAAAAGGCCGGATATGAGATCGTTCCCTTCAGAGAAGGGGCGGATGTTTACATCATCAATACCTGTACTGTCACCAATATCGCGGACAGAAAATCCAGGCAGATGCTTCACCGCGCCAGGAAGATGAACCCGGATGCGGTAGTAGTGGCCGCAGGCTGCTATGTGCAGGCGCAGAATGCCACGGAAAATACAGATCCGTGTATTGATATTGTCCTGGGAAATAATCATAAAAAGGACCTCATAAAAGTACTGCAGGAATATGAAGAGACGAAAGCGGCCCGGAAAGAAGGAACAGCCGGGGCGGAAAAAGCAGACATTCTGGATATAGAAGAGATCGGAAAGACGAAAGAATATGAGAAGCTTCATCTGACAAAGCCCGGAGAACACACAAGGGCCTATATCAAGGTTCAGGACGGCTGCAATCAGTTCTGCACTTACTGCATTATCCCCTATGTAAGAGGAAGAGTCCGTAGCAGAACGGTGGAGGATGTGCTGGATGAAGTGCGGACCCTTGCCGGAAACGGATATCAGGAAGTGGTGCTGACAGGAATTCATCTGAGCTCCTATGGCATTGATTTTGACGGGACACGTCATCTTCTCTCCCTGATTCAGGCGGTCCATCAGATAGAGGGAATCCGGAGAATCCGTCTTGGCTCCCTGGAGCCGGGAATCATTACAGAGGAATTTGCCCGGGCTCTGTCGGAACTTCCGAAGATGTGTCCTCATTTCCATCTGTCTCTGCAGAGCGGATGTGACGACACATTAAAGCGGATGAACCGCAGGTATACCAGCGAAGAGTACTATGAGAAATGCTGTATTCTGCGCCGGTATTTTGAAAATCCCGCGCTGACCACAGATGTAATCGTGGGATTTCCGGGAGAGACAGAAGAAGAGTTTCAGAAGTCCAGGGATTTTGTGGATAAAGTTAATTTTTATGAAACTCATATTTTCAAATATTCCAGGCGGGAGGGCACGAAGGCCGCTGCCATGGAAAATCAGGTCAGCGAGCAGGAAAAAGCCCGGCGCAGCGCTGTTCTGATTGAACTGGGGGAGAAAAAACGGAAGGCTTACGAACAGAGTTTCCTTGGAAAAGAAGTGGAAGTGCTGGTGGAAGAGGAGGCTCTGATTCAGGGAAAACCCATGCAGACGGGACATACGAAAGAGTATATCCGGATTGCTTTTGACGGAGATAAGAGCCTGAAAAACACCATTGTAAAGGTTCGAGTTGATAATGATTTACAAATTATTCATTGAATTTTACAGGGTATTATATTAGAATTGTAAATAGGGTATCTGGGGCTTGCCAGAGGAACAGTTAAACAGCAACATGACGTTTAAGGAGGATATAACAATGAGTGATTTAAGTAATACTCAATTCTTTCAGGTAGAGCCGGGACCGCAGATTTCAGCAAAAGATATTCTTGAGATCGTGTTCAAGGCACTGAAGGAAAAGGGATACAATCCGGTTAATCAGATCGTGGGATACATTATGTCGGGAGATCCGACCTATATTACCAGCTACAACGGCGCAAGAAGTCTTGTGATGAAAGTAGAGAGAGACGAGCTGGTAGAGGAACTGTTAAAAGCGTATATCGAGCATAATTCATGGGAATAATCTGATTATGAGAATTATGGGACTGGACTACGGCACAAAGACCGTAGGCGTGGCTCTGAGCGATCCCCTGGGGATTACGGCTCAGGGGCTGGAGACGATTGAGCGCAAAGAGGAGAACAAGCTGAGGAGAACCTGCGCCCGGATTGAAGAGATCATCCGGGAATACGGCGTGGAAAAGATTGTACTCGGGTTCCCGAAGCATATGAACAGTGATATCGGGGAACGGGCGGAGAAAAGCCTGGAGTTCCGGGATATGCTTGCAAGGCGTACCGGTCTGGAAGTGGTGATGTGGGATGAACGGCTCACAACGGTGGCGGCGGAGCAGACGTTGATTGAAAGCGGCGTCCGGCGGGAAAACCGCAAGAAGTATATTGATAAGATCGCGGCAGTGTTTATTCTGCAGGGATATCTGGATTATATCGGCATGCAGAAGCCGGCCGCCGACAGTTTATAAGGGGTTTTATATGGAAAAAGTAAAATTTTCCTTCAGGGACGGAACCGGAGAAGACGAGTTTTTTGTTCTGGAGGAGACAAAGATAAACGGAGCGGCGTACATACTTGTGTCGGACTCCGAAGACGATGACGGCGAATGCCTTATTTTAAAAGAAGTGGAAGAGGAGTCCCAGCCGGAAAGCGTCTATGAGATCGTGGAAGACGAAACCGAGCTTGCGGCAGTGTCAAAGGTTTTTGAGGAACTGCTGGAAGATGTAAGTATAGAAATGTAATATCTTCGGATGTTTACAATAAATTTATTTACTGCAGGGAGACGAAAGAACACTGATGGAACAGAAGAAAACAGAGGATCTGCTGAAAGAAAAGTTAAAGGAAAAGGGGCTGAAAGTCACTCACCAGAGGCTTAAGGTTCTGTCGGTGCTGGAACAGAACAGCGGCGTGCATATGACCGCAGAGGACGTCTATGAGCTGGTATCTCAGGAGTGCCCGGAGATCGGTCTGGCGACTGTGTACCGGACGCTGCAGCTTTTGTGGGAGATTCAGCTTGTGGACAAGATCAATCTGGATGACGGGTGTGTGAGGTACGAGATCGGGCATCTGATTAAAGGAGATGCAAAGCACAACCATCATCATCTCATATGCAGAGCGTGCGGCAGGGTGATTCCTTTTGCGGATGACCTGCTGGATGATCTGGAGCATCACATAGAGGAAGCCACCGGCTTTCATGTTCTTGACCATGAATTGAAGTTCTACGGATTATGCAGAGAATGCAGGGGGAAAAAGGCATAGTTCTTTTTTCAACGGGCAGTTCACAAAACTGCTGTTCTTTTTGTGCCCGGAAGTAAGTGAAGTTCTGTCGGAATCATACAAAACGGCGGAAGTACATAATAAAAATGGAGGTGTTTCAGAACTTGAAAAAAGAGAAAAAAGGAAAACTGCGTATCATACCTCTGGGCGGACTGGAACAGATCGGTATGAATATTACTGCCTTTGAATACGAAGACAGTATTGTTGTGGTAGATTGCGGTCTGGCATTCCCGGAGGATGATATGCTGGGAATCGACCTGGTAATCCCGGATGTCACATATCTGAAGGACAATGCGTCCAAAGTGAAGGGATTTGTCATTACCCACGGCCATGAGGATCATATCGGCGCTCTGCCCTATGTCCTGAAAGAAATTAGTCTTCCCATTTATACGACAAAACTGACAATGGGAATTATTGAAAATAAATTAAAAGAGCACAACCTGCTGCGCAGTACAAAGCGCAAGGTCGTGCAGCATGGACAGTCCATTAATCTGGGCAAGTTCCGGATTGAATTTATCAAGACAAACCACAGTATCCAGGATGCTTCTGCACTGGCCATCTATTCACCGGCCGGCGTGGTGGTTCACACCGGAGACTTTAAGGTGGATTACACGCCGGTATTCGGCGACGCCATTGATCTGCAGCGGTTTGCCGAGATCGGAAAGAAAGGCGTTCTCGCCCTTATGTCTGACAGTACCAACGCGGAGAGAAAAGGATTTACCCAGTCCGAGCGGACCGTGGGCATTACCTTTGACCATATCTTCGCGGAGCATCAGAATACACGGCTGATCATTGCCACTTTCGCGTCCAACGTGGACCGTGTGCAGCAGATTATCAACTCCGCTTACAAGTACGGCCGCAAGGTTGTGGTGGAAGGCCGGAGCATGGTCAACATCATTTCCACAGCGTCAGAGCTTGGCTATCTGAATGTGCCGGACAACACGCTGATTGAGATTGACCAGATGAAGAATTATCCGCCGGAGAAGATGGTGCTGATTACAACCGGAAGCCAGGGCGAGTCCATGGCGGCTTTGTCCAGAATGGCGGCGGACGTGCACCGGAAGGTGACGATCCAGCCCAATGACACGATCATCTTCAGCTCCAACCCCATTCCCGGAAATGAGAAATCCGTTTCCAGAGTCATCAACGAGCTGTCCGCGAAAGGCGCAGAAGTGATCTTCCAGGACGCCCATGTATCGGGACATGCCTGTCAGGAGGAACTGAAGCTGATCTATTCCCTTGTAAAACCGAAATACGCCATTCCGGTTCACGGCGAGTACCGTCACTTAAAGGCGAATGCCGGCGTTGCGAAGTCCCTTGGCATTCCGAAGGAAAATATCTTTATCATCCAGTCCGGAGACGTGCTGGAGCTGGATAAGGACTCCGCGAAAGTAGTGGACAAGGTACACACCGGCGCTATCCTTGTGGACGGCCTGGGCGTGGGCGACGTGGGGAATATCGTACTCCGGGACAGACAGCATCTGGCCGAGGACGGCATCATTATCGTGGTGCTGACTCTGGAGCGCAGAACAAACCGTCTGCTTGCAGGACCGGATATTGTGTCCCGCGGATTCGTATATGTGCGTGAGTCCGAGCAGCTCATGGGAGAGGCGAAAAAGGCGGTCAGCGACGCCCTTGATAAATGCCTGACCGGCAGACATACGGACTGGAACCGGATCAAACTGGTGATCCGGGACGCCATGAACGATTATATCTGGAAAAAGACAAAACGGAAACCTATGGTAATTCCGATTATTATGGATGTGGATGTGTAATATATGATAGTAGATGAACGTATCGTCACATTCATCAATTCTCTGGATACAGAGAACAGCAGAATACTTGAGGAGATTGAGAAAGAGGCTCATGCTTCGGATGTGCCGGTGATCCGGCGGGAGATGCAGAGCCTCCTCAAGGTTCTCCTTATGCTCCAAAAACCTATGCGCATTCTGGAGGTCGGAACTGCCATAGGTTTCTCTGCGTTATTGATGAGTGAATACGCGCCGGAAGGGTGCAGAATTACAACGATTGAGAATTATGAAAAGAGGATTCCCATTGCCCGCAGTAATTTCGCACGGGCAGGGAAGGAAAACGTGATCACGCTGATCGAGGGAGATGCGGCACAAGTGCTGGAGACGCTGGAAGGACCTTACGACTTCATCTTCATGGATGCGGCCAAAGGCCAGTATATCCACTATCTGCCCCATGTTCTGCGGCTTCTTGCGGAGGGAGGCTGTCTTGTCTCCGATAATGTGATGCAGGATGGGGACGTGATCCAGTCCCGCTTCGCGGTGGAGCGGCGGAACCGGACCATTCACGCGAGAATGCGGGAATACCTGTATGAGCTGAAGCACAATCCCCTTCTGGAGACGGCCATCCTGCCCCTGGGCGACGGTGTGGCGATAAGCGTAAAACAGATCGGAGTCCGGCAGAGTGCGGGATATCAGGAAGAGCGGATTCCGGCGCAGAAGGATGGGAGCCAGGCGGAGCAGGCTCCGGCGCGGCAGAAAGAGCAGGAGCAGCATCAGAAGACAGAAAAGGAAGGAGAAAGACAATGAGCAGACATCCCGAACTACTGATTCCGGCAAGCAGCCTGGAAGTTCTGAAAACGGCGGTTATATTCGGCGCGGACGCGGTCTATATCGGCGGGGAGGCATTCGGCCTGCGGGCGAAGGCAAAAAACTTTTCCATGGAAGAGATGAAGGAAGGAATCGAATTCGCCCATGCCCATGACGTAAAAGTGTATGTAACGGCAAATATTCTGGCTCACAATGAAGATCTGGAAGGCGTGCGGGAGTATTTCCGGGAACTGAAAGAGATCCGGCCGGACGCTCTGATTATTGCGGATCCGGGAGTCTTTGATATTGCGAAGGAGATCTGCCCGGAGATCGACCGTCATATCAGCACCCAGGCAAACAACACCAACTACGGCACCTATAACTTCTGGTACCGACAGGGAGCAAGCCGGGTGGTGTCCGCCCGGGAACTGTCCATGAAAGAAATCAAAGAACTGCGGGAGCATATCCCGGAGGATCTGGAAATCGAGACCTTTATCCACGGGGCTATGTGTATCTCCTACTCCGGCCGGTGCCTTTTGAGCAATTACTTTACCGGCAGGGACGCCAACCGGGGCGCATGCACCCACCCCTGCCGCTGGAAATACGCGGTGGTGGAGGAGACAAGGCCGGGAGAGTACATGCCGGTCTACGAAAATGAGAGGGGCACCTATATTTTCAACTCCAAAGATCTGTGCATGATCGAATACATCCCGGAACTGATCGACGCGGGAATCGACAGCTTCAAAATCGAGGGGCGCATGAAGACTGCCCTTTATGTAGCCACTGTGGCCCGGACCTACCGGAAAGCCATTGACGACTATCAGAAAGATCCAGAGCTGTACCGGGAAAATATGCCCTGGTATCTGGACCAGATCTCCAACTGTACGTACCGGCAGTTTACCACGGGATTCTTCTTCGGAAAGCCGGATGAGAACACCCAGATCTATGACAGCAATACGTACCGGAAGGAATACACGTACCTGGGAATCGTGGGAGAAGTAAAGGACGGACTGTGCAGGATCGAGCAGCGCAACAAGTTTTCGGTGGGAGAGACCATAGAGATTATGAAGCCGGACGGAAGAAATATCGAAGCGGAAGTAAAGCGGATCATAAACGAGGACGGGGAAGAACAGGAGAGCGCGCCCCATTCCAAACAGGCACTGTATGTGGATCTCACGGAAGCGCCACAGAAGTACGACATCTTAAGGCGAAGCGAGAAGGAGCAGGACTGCTGCAATATGCTGTGATAGAAATATCAGCGGAAAGACCAATGAACGCAGCGGCAGAAACAGATAACTATGATTGATATTTATCTGTGTGAAGACCAGGCAGAACAGCTGCGCTGCCTGGAAAAATGGATCAGTGGATATATTGAGAAGAACGGCACAGAAGCACGCGTTGTCTCAGCGAGAACTCATCCAGAAGAGACACTGGAAGACTTAAGCCCCGGCAGCACGCAGCTGTTTTTTATCGACATTCAGCAGGGGAAAGCCGAAATGGACGGCTTCGCGCTGGCCGAGGAAGTGAAAAGGCAAAACAGGGACGCCTGTATCGTATACCTGACTTCAAAGAGTGAATGGGCATACCGGGCCTTTGAACATCCTTTTGACGTGCTGGACTATATTGTCAAGGAGCCTTCGGAATTTTTACACGAAGAACCCGGCGTCAGGATGCAGGAACGGCTGGGGAGGATCTTCAGCCGGATCAGGCAGATGGAGAAAGAGAAAGGCCATGGTATCCTGATCGAGTGCGGAAGCAGGAAAGTCCGGGTGAAAAAAGAGGATATTATAAGCATAGAGGCGATCAAAGGCAGGCATCAGCTGGAAATCATCACGGAAAAGGAAATGCTGACCTCCCAGATGTCCCTGAAAGCGGTTGAGAAAATGCTGGACGACAGCTTCATCTATGTGAGCAGATCCTGTCTCATATCCGGAAAGAAAATCCGGGAAATGGACCGGAAAAACCGGTTTGTAGTTATGACAAACGGAAAGAAAATCGAGATTTCCTACAGAAAGCTGAAGGAAGTGTGGGGGGCCTGTAACAGTCGGAGGAGGAGAAAAAACTGTGGAAGCGCTTATATCATATCTGGCATCAGGAGTTTTTAATACTGTGAGTCTGACGGCGCTGCTGACAGAAAAACTGAAATACTGGCAGTATATCCTGCTGATTGCATATGTGTCGGGGTGTGCTGCTCTGGCAGGACCGGATGGCAGTCATATTTTCGGGTTTCTGATAATTCCGGGAGCGTTGATTCTGCTCGCCCTGATGATGAAACAGTACCGGGTGGAAAATATATGCCTGGCCTGTGCAGGCTATCTGACTGAGGTTTTTCTGAATAATGTTCTTCTGGCAGTAATCGCGTTTCTGCTGCGGATCAGTGTTGCGGAACTGATCCGATGCTACGTCCTCTGGGTTTACGCAGTATTTTTTATTATACTTCTTCTGTCTATGGGGCTGTTAAGACTTCTTTTATACCGGAAGCTTCACCTGCTCCGGTATCTGGAAGGAAGGAGCCTGATCCGCTACGGCCTGCTGGGAAATCTGTTCTTATATGTGGTGATATTTCTGCTTCTCATCTCAATGGGACAGTGGGCCGGATACAGTACAAGGGCTATAGTGCTGAATTGTGTGCTTTTCTTTCTATGTCTGACTGCCAGCAGCATCCTGATTGTCCGGTGTGTGAAGGCTATCCAGAGTGAAGAAAACATGAAGGCAGAGATGCGGCGGCAGGAATTGACGAGAAGTTACATATCCGGTCTGGAATATATGGTGGACGAGATGAGCGCCTTCCGCCATGATTATAAAAACATCCTCTCTACAATGGCCGGGTTTATCCATGAAAACCGGATGGACGAACTGAGGAATTTTTTCGAACGCCAGATTCAGGACGCCGTGCCGGATAAGGAGAGCAAAGGGCAGGCCTGGAGCTCCCTGCGAAATGTGGAACCAATGGAACTGAAAGGGTTTCTCTATGAAAAGGTACTGACTGCCATGTCCCGGAATGTGGACGTACAGGTGGACATTCGCAGAAATATCCGGGTGTCCTGTAAAAATATGAAGGAAATCATCCGGATCCTGGGAATATTTCTGGATAATGCCATCGAGGCGGCGGAGGACTGTGATCCGGAGGGGGCAGTGTATATCCGGCTGGATCAGACAGACAGAGGAGTGATGATCCGGGTCGAGAATACATACAAAGAGAAACCGGAACTGTCGAAGATGTATGAAAAGGGATGGTCCACCAAAGGAGAAGGCAGAGGGAACGGTCTGTACCGGACGAAAGAGATGATTGAGAAGCAGGAGAACCTGTATCACCAGTGCAGGATCGGGGACGGCCGGGTAATGCAGACACTGGAAATTGAACAACAGGAATAACAGAACGCTGTAAAATTTTTCGGAAGAGGAGAATTTTACAGCGTTTTTAACGTTCATGCCGTAAATCGCTACGTTCATGCAGAAGTGTTGAAAATGAAAGGACAGACTGTACAATAATAGATATAGAAGAAACAGACGATAAAGTTATGAAAGATTATACACATGAATTATCCGGTGTGATTGGCAGAAAAATGAGCAGAATACAGAATTATTCTGAAGAGAAGGAGGCTGTTGTTACATATGGAATCGAACTGATTCTGAATTCTCTGCTCAAGACAGTTATTTATATTCTGATCGGAACACTTCTGGGAAAGACGCTGGAAGTCGTAACTGCGATTGCCGTATTCGCTGCCGTTAGAAAGTGTGCGGGCGGTGTACATGCCAAAAGTGATACAGGATGTTTCCTTATGACAGGAGCAATCGTTTTTACGGTAGCATATGGTACGGGATTTCTGATATATTTCCCTATATTATACGGATTGCTGCCTCTTATTTCTGAACTATTGTATCTGATCTATGCACCTTGCGACGAGTATTATGAGAAACAGAGAGGCAGCAAAGCGTGGAGAGAGGCGAAGATGAAGGCTCTTCTGCTTGCAAACGGATTATTCGGAATGGGACTTATACTGGGACGGTACTGGGGCGGCATTATTCTCTTATCTGTTTTCCTGGAAGGAATTACTTTAGTCAGGAGGGAGAACCGTTGCAGAAATTAATAAAACTCGTTGAGAATATTTCGGTTTATACGGCTGAAAGAAGTGTGGGAAAGAGTGTTCCACTTTGTGTCCATAAAGTGGAGAGGCCGGAACGTCTGGAAGAACTGGTCAAGAGATGTAAGGAAGAAGAAAAATGATGAATAATAGAAAGATTAAAAAGTTGGTTTGTGGTTTAGCGGTATCAGCATGTTTAATAGGAAATACAATACCGGTATTTGCTCAAACAGTTGATTTTGATGTTACTGTTCCGGGAGATATTCTTTCAAAAAGAGCACTTAAAGCGGATTCGGAACAGTACTTTTATGTAACAGGTACTTCGTTTAATAAAACGGGTGAGTTAAAATGTGTATCAATTAATCGTACTAACAGTAATATACAGTCATTGCCGACGAGAATTTCACCCACTAAGTTATCAAATAAAGGATTGTATAGACGAAGGGCACCGTCAAATGAGTATTATTATATGACAACAGAGGCAAATGTATCTGGTTTACATGTAAAAGGCCGTTATACTCCATAAGGTAGTGTAAAAAACTTTGTGGCTTTGGTAAAAAATGGCTCCTTTTTGGTAAGA
>USFD01000037.1 GCA_900553885.1 uncultured Ruminococcus sp. | reverse complement strand
CGGCACTTAGAGCGCGTCCTTTGCGCTCTTATGTACCGCTGCGCTGTGTCCGAACAAAAGTGTGTCCTCCGGCACTCCCTCATCCCGTCCCGGCGGAAGTTCTCTTCACACACAAATTCAAAATTAAATGTAGCATTTTCCCTTCTGTCATGTTACCATATTCATGAAGTATTTACATTTCTGACGGTTCAAATCACTGCGGCATCCGCCGTTCCGAAGATTATATTCTGATCTATTTGTCAAAAGAAATCTCAATGCTTTGTTCCCTATAATACAGCGCAGCGAGGTTTCTCAGACATACAGCCTCCTGCAGCATACATCTGAATAAGGAGGCTATAAAATGGAAAGAAAAACAAACCGGCTTTATAAGTCACGTCTCTTCGTAATGATTTTTGAAGACAAAAAGAACCTGTTGGAACTGTATAATGCAGTCAGTGGGAAAAATTACACAGATCCGGAACTTCTGGAAATTAACACCCTTGAAAACGCAATTTATATGTCAATGAAAAATGATCTGTCATTTCTTATTGACGCACGGCTTTCCCTGTATGAACACCAGTCCACTTACAGTCCGAACCTGCCTTTGCGCTTTCTCCTTTATCTTGCAGACCTTCTCTCCGGGTTGACACGGAATGCCAATCTCTACGGCAGGAAAAAATAGTAATACCGCCGCCCGGATTTATCATTTTCTATAACGGAGAGGAAGAGCAGCCTGACAGAAAGATTTTAAAACTTTCAGATCTGTATGGAGCTGAAGAGAAAGAACACAGGCTTGAGCTGGAAGTGCTTATGCTGAATATTAATACAGGACATAATCCGGAACTGATGAAAGCCAGCCATACACTGCGGGAATATGCCGAATATACCGGCCGGGTCAGGAAGTATGCCAAAGAAATGCCCATTGCGGAAGCAGTGGAACAGGCGGTCACCGAATGCATAAGGGAAGGAATCCTGAAGGACTTTCTGGAGAAAAATCAAGCGGAGGCGAAGAAAATGAGTATCTATGAATATGATCAGGAAAAACATCTCCGACAGGAAAGAGAAGATGCCTGGGAAGATGGACGGATCGAAGGCGAACGGGCCGGTGAAAAAAATAAATTAAAGGAACAGATACGCAAAAAACTTGCAAAAGGGAAATCTGTATCCGAGATAGCAGATGTCCTTGAAGAGGAAGAAAAAACAATTCAGGAACTCATTGACGAACTGAAAAAAGAAAATGTATGAAAATTGAATTTGTGGGTGAAGAGAACTTCCGCCGGGGAGTCCGGGTATGGTGCCGGAGAGCACGCTTTCGCTCGGAACGCGGCGCAGCGGTACATAAGAGCGCAAAGGACGCGCTCTAAGTGCCGGCGCCGCTTTACGGCTCCCCATCACCATACCCGGACTCCCCGGCTGCGTTTTCTCCACTCACAATTTCAAATTCAGACAGGAAAACAGAAGACAGAACTTTATCGACTGACATAAAAACGTATTCTGCGCCGTTGTTTGAAAGCGGGGATTTTTCTCTGTTTCAAAAGCAGAAATCGGATAAACTGTCAGTAGCAGTCGATAAAGTTCTGTCTTTGTTTTTATTTGTTGAATTTGAAATTATCTGTGACAGTGCCGGCTGGATGAGAGCAGAAAATACTTGGATACAGACGGCTGAATGCACCTTTCGTAGGGCAGCTGAGGAGATTTTGGACGACCTTGGAGCAGAATTGAGTAAAACAAAAACCCTGGATGCAGGCGTTAGGATTTTCAATGGAGCTGTCCGAGCGGAACGCGAGTTTCCATTGAAAATCCTGTTTTTAGCCTGTATCCGGGGTTTTGTTGTTTTACTTATTCTGCGGAACGGAGATCAAAATCTCCTCGGCCGCTCTACGAATACGATTTCTGTTTCCTCTGTATCCGAGTATTTTCGGATCTTTTTCCAGTCCCATGTCACAGATAAATTCAATTTTTATTCTGCTTCCGGAAGATGGAACTGGTCATTTCTACGGTCCGGTCGATCTGTTCCTGTTCTTCCCTGCTTTTGCCTTCTTTTATTATTTCAAGGATAAGTGTTACTTCATCTGGTGAAAAACGAATTCCCTGTTTGTTTGCATTTGTGATAAGAGCCAGCATAATGGGAGCAAGTTCCCGGCCGGATTTTCCGGAGGTCCTGGATGCGGCCATTTTAATCAGTTCCAGCTTGGCCGGATCCATCCCCTGTATCCGGGGATTGTTCATCCATTCGTTCATCATCTTCATCTCCTTTCCTGATATCGTCCGGTGTCTGGGAAAACATGGCGTTATACATGCGGAACGTTTCCTGCTGTTCGGGGGTCAGCATGCCCATGACCAGATCCATGGGAGAAAAACCTCCTTCTTCGCCGGAGAAAGAGGAAGTTTCTTTCATCATTTCTGCTGTTTCCATGATTTCCTTCAGGTTTATAATCATATCCAGCATTTCAGCATCTTTCCGGGAAAGGTAAGGTTTCAGGCTGGTCAGAATGTCGAACAGAGAGGAGGACGTTTTGTTCAGTGCCTGTGCGCGGATACTGCTCTGTTTTCCGCTGAAAAGGGAAAGGGCCTGGCGCAGTTCCTGCATCTTGACAAAGGCGGCAAGCATCTGCCTCCCGGACGCAGGAGTGTACGGAATGAGAAGCTTTACGGCCTGAAGGGCAGGTGAAGTTACAAGTTCGTCAAAAGGTGTCATCGGTTCCGGCGGTTTCTTTTCCATAGCAACTCCTGATTATCACGTTGTAAATATATATGTGAAGAAGAATAAAAATATACATTCCGGGGAAGAATAGGACGGAAGAGAAATGGGAGAAGAGAGAAAAGAGAAAATCCTTTTTTACGGGAAAATCATACTATAAAAGTATAGAAGAAAAGAGAAAGGAAAGAACGGAAAATGGGAAGGAAATTAATTATTGACGGAAATGCTGTATATGAAATTGACGAAGAATGTATGTTGAAACGACGTGTTGATCAGAAAAGAGACTGTGAAGATAAGAGGGAAAATATACCAGGTGCAAAAAACAGATATCAGGAAAATAACAGCGGAATGCAGAAAGACAAATAAAAGAAACGGGGTGTGCAGCAAAATGCACACCCCGTTTTGTCATAACCGGCTGTCAGATCAGCATCCACATCCGCATCCGTTGCCGCCGAATCCGCCGCAGCAGAAGAGCAGGAGAATGATCCACAGGCAGCTGTCGTTGCCGCATCCGTTGCCGCTGAATGTGCTGCCGCCACATCCGCCGCAGCAGCAAAGCAGAAGGATAATCCACAGGCAGGAAGACATTCCGTTTCCATTGTCACATCCACATCCGCAGTTTGTAGCAGTTAAATCACTCATGTTAAATCCTCCATTTAGGTTTATTTACAGTTTATAGTATGCGTCAGAAAGGAAAGTGTGCTTTGCCGCTGAAGGAAAATTTCATCCTGGGAAAACCTGCTTCCGGAATTCCCGGGATTTTTGACAGAGTCAGGCCTTCATCAGCTGCTCCACATTCAGAAGACCCCATCCGGATTCGGTTCCGGGAATTTTTACGCAGGATTCCCGGAGTCTGAGTTTTGCTTCTACATTTGTCATATCCGGGTATTTTGACAGAAGGCAGGCGAGAGCCCCTGATACGACAGGTGTCGCCATAGATGTGCCGCTTTTCATTATATAGGGCGGCTCGCCGGGAAAAGGAAAGCGGGAGTTGCAGCTTAGAATTCCGGTCCCGGGGGCGAAAACATCCGGCTTGACGATGCATTCACTTGTAGGTCCTCTGCCGGAATAGTTGAATCGCTCCCGGCGGGCGGGGGAAAGGAGAGGCGGCGAATCCGGGACGCCTACGGTGATCACCTTTCTGCTGTTCCCGGGTACGACTACAGAACCCGACCGGGGCCCGTAATTTCCTGCGGAGACAACTACAATAAGTCCCATATCCCACAGCTCTTCCACAGCGTTCAGCAGCTGATCTTTCTGAGACTGGCCAAGATCCGGCTGGGTTCCTACGGAAATATTGACGATACGGATCCTGAAGGGAACGGCTGACTCCATAACCCAGTGTATACCTCTGATTACATTGTCTACGTTGCCGTTTCCTTCCCGGTCCAGTACTTTCCCGATCAGAAGGTCTGTTCCGGGAGCCATACCGGCATATGTTCCGTCAGAGGCTCTGCCGTTTCCGGCCAGGATTCCGGCCACGTGCGTGCCGTGGCCGCTGTCGTCCCGGCATTTTATACTGTTTCCGGTAAAGTCGCGGAAAGCGGCAATCCGGTCTTTCAGATCCGGGTGAAGGGCGATTCCGGTATCCAGAATAGCGGCGCAGATCCCGTTTCCCACATACCTGCTGTCTGTGGTATCTTTACACCAGTAATGAACGGTTTGTTTTACCCATTTCATAAAATAATCCTTTTTAATTTAAGAATATTCGCATTTCCAGAAATTGTCCTGACAGGATGGAAAGAAAAAATCCGGGCGGGGTGTAAAGAAAAAATACTTGACACATAAAATCCTTTCGTGTATGATAGCAAAGGTGACTGTGATGAATAAGATTTTAGAGCAGGCTTTATTATATGATTTTTACGGCGAGCTTCTGACTCCTCATCAGAAGGAGATCTATGAAAAGTTCGTTCTTGAGGATCTTTCTCTTGGCGAGATCGCTGAGGATGCCGGAATCAGCCGGCAGGGCGTACACGATCTGATCCGCCGCTGCCAGAAAGCCCTGGAAGGGTACGAGGCCAAACTTCACCTGGTGGAGCGGTTTCTTTCCATTAAAGAAAAAGTCAGCCGGATTGACGAGATTCTGGGCGAGTGGGAGCGGGGAGAGGAAGAATCAGAGAAAATTGCAGGAAAGATCCGAAAAATTTCTGATGCAATTATTGAAGAACTGTAGAAACAGAATAATATCTGAAACGACGCAGGCAGAGCTCAGAAAACAGAGTGGAATTAAGATGATTTAGAGGGATATCAGAATGGCATTTGACAGCTTAACTGAAAAACTACAGAATGTATTCCGGAATCTGCGCAGCAAGGGAAGACTTACAGAGGATGACGTCAAAACGGCGCTGAAGGAAGTCAAAATGGCTCTTCTGGAAGCAGATGTCAATTTTAAGGTGGTCAAAGGATTTATCAAAGATGTCCAGGAACGTGCGGTGGGCCAGGACGTTATGAACGGGCTGAACCCCGGACAGATGGTGATCAAGATCGTAAATGAAGAGCTGATAAAACTTATGGGTTCCGAGACGACGGAGATCAGACTGCAGCCCGGAAGCGCCATGACTGTTATTATGATGGCGGGTCTTCAGGGCGCAGGTAAAACGACCACTACCGCAAAGCTGGCGGGCAAGTTCAAGCTGAAGGGGAAGAAACCGCTTCTTGTGGCCTGTGATGTGTACCGTCCCGCGGCTATAAAACAGCTGCAGATTAACGGTGAGAAGCAGGGCGTGGAAGTTTTCTCCATGGGAGACAAGAACCGTCCGGCGGACATTGCAAAGGCTGCGGTACAGCATGCGGCAAAAAACGGAAATAACATTGTGATCCTGGATACAGCGGGCCGGCTGCATATCGATGAAGATATGATGGCAGAGCTCAGGGAGATTAAAGAGACGGTAGAAGTACACCAGACGATACTTGTTGTGGATGCCATGACAGGACAGGATGCGGTGAATGTAGCCGGAACATTTAATGAGAAAATAGGGATTGACGGAGTGATTGTCACCAAGCTGGACGGCGATACGAGAGGCGGTGCGGCGCTGTCGATCAAGGCGGTAACCGGCAGACCGATCCTATATGTAGGTATGGGCGAGAAGCTGTCCGATCTGGAACAGTTTTATCCGGACAGAATGGCTTCCCGTATTCTCGGTATGGGCGATGTTCTGACCCTGATTGAAAAAGCAGGGGCGGAGATGGATGAAGAGAAGGCCATGAAAATGGCTGATAAGATGAAGAAAGCCCAGTTTGATTTTGATGATTATCTGGAAAGCATGGCCCAGATGCGCAAGATGGGCGGCCTGTCCAGTATTATGAGTATGATGCCGGGACTGGGCGGACTTGGCGGCAAGGGGAAAATGCCGGATCTGGATTCAGAGGAAAATGAAAAGAAGATGGCCAGAATGGAAGCCATGATTTACTCTATGACACCGGAGGAAAGAAGAAATCCGGATCTGCTCAATCCTTCCAGAAAACACCGGATTGCCAGAGGCGCCGGAGTGGATATTGCGGAAGTAAACCGCATGGTAAAACAGTTTAATGAGTCCAGGAAGATGATGAAGAAACTTCCGGGAATGATGGGCGGCAAAGGTGGTAAAAAAGGCAGGTTCAGACTTCCTTTTTGACACATAGATCATGCCGGAGGCGGCAGGCTGCAGATGCGGCGGGGCTGACGGCAGAAGAAACAAACAAAAAGAAAAATATATTTAAGAGGTGAAAGAAATGGCAGTAAAGATCAGATTAAGAAGAATGGGACAGAAGAAGGCTCCTTTTTATAGAATCGTAGTAGCTGATTCCAGATCCCCGAGAGACGGCAGATTTATCGAGGAGATCGGAACATACGATCCGAACTGTGATCCCAGTGCGATCAAGGTAGACGAGGAAGCCGCTAAGAAGTGGTTAAGCAACGGCGCTCAGCCGACAGAGGTTGTAGGAAAGATCTTCAAGGCAGCAGGTATTGAGAAATAAGTTGACTTCGCGGAGGTGCGCGTAAGATGAAGGAATTAGTTGAAGTAATTGCAAAAGCGCTTGTGGACCATCCGGAGGAAGTCTCTGTAAATGAGAAGAAGGAAGGCCGTACAACCGTACTGGAACTTCATGTCGCAGACGGCGATATGGGAAAAGTAATCGGCAAACAGGGCCGTATTGCAAAAGCGATCCGCTCCGTTGTGAAAGCGGCCGCGGCAAAAGAAGACAAAAGAGTCGTTGTCGATATTGTGTAGCAGTCTCTGGCTGTGCAGCAGGTATGGCATGACGGATATGAGAAAGAGGGACAGTTTTCCGGTTCGGGGAGTCTGCCCCTTTCTTTTTCACATATGGGCATGTTCAGGTAATTGAAGGAATACCGGACTTGATTTTACAGAAAAACAGAAACAGAAAGGAAAAGGAGAAATGGAACAGTTTCTTCAGGTGGGGGTGATTTCTTCCACCCATGGAATCCGGGGGGAAGTCAAAGTCTTTCCGACAACAGATGATCCGGCCCGGTTTAAAAAGCTGAAAAAAGTGCTTCTGGACACGGGAAAGGAACGGCTTGAGCTGGAAGTTCAGTCTGTGAAATTTTTCAAGCAGTTCGTAATCGTGAAATTCAAAGGCATTGATAATATAAATGATATAGAAAGATATAAAGGAAAAAGTCTTCTGGTTCCAAGAGAGAATGCGGTAAAGCTGGAGAAAGATGAGTATTTTATTGCAGATCTGATCGGTATGGAAGTATATACGGATGAGGACATGCCGGGCGGGCGCCGGTTCGGGGTGCTTAAGGATGTCATGGAGACCGGAGCCAATGAAGTCTATATGATAGATTCGGATGAGCACGGTGAAGTGCTTGTTCCTGCGATCCGGCAGTGTATCCTGGATGTAAATGTGGAAAAGCGCATCATGAGAATTCATCTGATGGATGGTCTTATATAATAAGTAAGAAAGCCGGAAACAGCCGGTTATAAGGAGACAGAAAAATGAACTTTCACATACTTACATTATTTCCTGAGATGGTTATGGACGGGCTTAATACAAGTATTATCGGCCGGGCGGTCAGCGCGGGCCGGCTGTCGATTGAGGCGGTAAATATCCGGGATTACGCCTTTAATAAACATCAGAGTGTGGATGATTATCCCTATGGCGGGGGAGCCGGAATGCTTATGCAGGCGGAGCCGGTATATCTGGCGTATAAGGCTGTGGCGGAGAAAATCCGTGCCGGCAGAGAAGATGCGGAAAAAGATGTGTCCGTATGTATGGAAGAAAAGGGCGCTGCAGGAGAAGTGCAGAACACGGGAAAGATTCCTGAAGAAAAGCATCCGCGTGTCGTTTACCTCTCTCCCCAGGGAGAGGTGTTCAATCAGAAGATGGCGGAAGAACTGGCACAGGAAGAGGATCTGATTCTGCTTTGCGGCCATTATGAAGGAATCGATGAGCGTGTTCTGGAGGAGATTGTTACAGATTATGTTTCGATCGGAGATTACGTGCTTACAGGAGGCGAACTGCCGGCGATGGTAATGGTTGACGCGATTTCCAGGCTTGTTCCGGGAGTGCTCCACAATGATGTGTCTGCCGAGTTTGAATCTTTTCAGGATAATCTTCTGGAATATCCCCAGTATTCCAGGCCGGAAGAATGGCATGGGAAAAAAGTCCCGCCGGTGCTTCTGTCCGGGCATCATGCCAATATTGAAAAATGGCGCCGGGAGCAGTCGATTATCCGTACTTATGAGAGAAGACCGGATCTTCTGGAAAAGTGCGAGCTGAACGAGAAGGAAAAGCAGTGGTTCAGAGAATGGCTGGCTGAGAAAAAACTTTGATTGGGGCTTGAAAAAGCTGTAGAAATATGCTACACTACAAAAGTTGTGAAAAGAAGAGCGATGGTCCTCTGGCACAAAAATGTGTTAAGAACGTCAAATATGAAGGAGGTCACACAAAATGAACGAGATCATTAAGAAGATCGAAGCAGAGCAGTTAAAAGAGAATGTACCGGAGTTCCATGTAGGTGATACCGTAAGAGTACATGCAAAGATTAAAGAGGGAAACCGCGAAAGAATCCAGGTTTTTGAAGGAACTGTCCTTAAGAAACAGGGCGGCGGCTCAAGAGCTACTTTTACAGTAAGAAAAACATCCAATGGAATCGGTGTTGAGAAGACATGGCCGATCCACTCACCGCATGTTGAGAAAGTAGAAGTTGTTCGCAGAGGTAAAGTAAGAAGAGCGAAACTGAACTACCTGAGAAACCGTGTCGGAAAAGCTGCAAAAGTGAAAGAATTAGTAAAATAGGTAACTATGAGAGGGACAATTACAGATTTGTAGTTTGTCCCTTTTCTTATAAGAAATACTCATAAAAATTCGGGGAGGAGTCATGCGGGAACTGAAGTTTAGCAGAAAGCGAAAAGGGACATCCGGAACATCGGGCAGAAGATCTTCCAGGCGTTCTGATCTTCGGTTTGAGAGTGAAAGAAGGGGAAAGCATCATAAGGGAGGATACGGTCAGCCCAGACGTGTGAATATTGCCGGACTGCTGTGCTGGATCGGAGAGATTATTCTGGTCTGTGCCGCGGCGGTTTTTCTTGTGCTTGCCTTTGGATACAGGGTCAGCAATACCGGGGAATCTATGGAACCGGCGCTTGACAACGGAGAAGTAGTACTTGTGAACCGGCTGAGCTACCGGATGTTTTCACCGGCCAGAGGGGATATTGTCGCTTACAGTCAGGATGGAAGCGAGCAGTATTCGGTTAAAAGAATTGTGGGACTGCCGGGAGAGACGATTCAGATTGTGGAAGGAAGCATATTTATTGACGGAGAACAGCTGACCGAAGATGTTTATGCGGAAGATATTTCATATGCAGGACTGGCTTCCGCGCCTGTTGAGCTGGGCGATGGAGAGTATTTTGTAATAGGTGATAATGCATCGGCCAGTGATGACAGCAGAAGTCCGGACGCAGGCCCGGTCAGTGAAGATGAGATTTACGGAAAAGTGTGGTTTGTGGCAAGTTTCGGAGACCACTTTGGATTTATATAGGAGGGGAAGAGATGCATTTTCAGTGGTATCCGGGACATATGACAAAAGCCCGGCGGATGATGCAGGAAAATATAAAACTGATTGATCTGATTATTGAACTGGTGGATGCCCGGATTCCTTTAAGCAGCAGGAATCCGGATATTGATGAAATGGGAAAAAACAAAGCCAGACTGATCGTTCTGAATAAGGCGGATCTGGCTGAAGAAAAAAGAAACGACGAGTGGGTTGAATTTTTTAAAGAAAAGGGCTATTCTGCTGTTAAGGTCAACTCAAAAAAGGGCGGAGGCATTAAGTCTATACAGTCTGTGATTCAGGAGGCCTGCCGGGAAAAAACAGAGCGGGACAGGCGCAGGGGGATTCTGAACCGTCCGGTGCGTGCCATGGTCGCGGGAATCCCGAATGTGGGAAAGTCTACGTTTATTAATACACTGGCGGGCAAAGCCTGTACAAAGACGGGAAACAAACCGGGAGTGACGAAAGGAAAACAGTGGATCCGGCTGAATAAGAGTGTGGAGCTTCTTGATACGCCGGGAATTCTCTGGCCGAAATTTGAAGACCAGACAGCTGCCCTCAAACTGGCCTTTATCGGTTCCATCAAGGATGAGATCCTTCAGACAGAAGAGCTGGCAGCAGAGCTGATCCGGTTTCTGGAAAAGGAATATGCAGGAGTGATTGGCCGGAAGTACTCTGTGGAACCTGCAGAAGATCCCTATGAGTGCCTCAGAAGAATCGCAGAGAGCCGGCATTGTCTTGTGCGGGGCAGTGAACTTGACACAGAGAAAGCGTCTGCGCTCCTTCTTGACGATTTCCGCAACGGACGGCTGGGAAGGATTACACTTGAAAATCCGGGAGATATAACCGGGAAATGACAGAGTTTATAAGGCTGGCGAAAGAAAGGAAATGACCGATGAAGAAAAGTATTGCAAAAGAGCTGGGCGCATGGTTATTATACATTCTGATAATTATAGGCATATCATATCTTGTGATCACATTTGTGGGACAGCGGACGCAGGTGAGCGGCTCTTCCATGGAGACGACACTTTCGGACGGAGATCAGCTTATTGTTGACAAGATATCATACCGTTTCCGGGATCCAAGCCGTTACGATATTGTTGTATTCCCATACAAATATGAGAAGAATACATATTATATCAAACGGATTATCGGACTTCCCGGAGAGACGGTTCAGATCGTAGACGGATACGTGTACATTGACGGACAGATGCTGGATGAGCATTATGGCAATGAAGTAATGGAAAATGCCGGGATTGCAGAGGAACCTGTAGTTCTGGGAGACGATGAATATTTCGTGCTGGGTGACAACCGGAACAACAGTCAGGACAGCAGAGCGGCCAATGTGGGAGTAATACACAGAGAGGATCTCCTGGGAAGGGCCTGGGTGCGCATCTGGCCGCTGAATAAATTTGGAGTGATCAGACATGAGTAAAAGCATTTCTCAGATCAGACAGGAATTTGACGGAGCGGATGAAAAAAGCGGAGAAGAACTCTGCCGGCTTTATGCCGGGGACGCCAGAGCAGGTGTACAGAATCTGATCGCCCGGTACAGACGGAGACAGGCTGCTCTGAAAAAAGAAAGGGCGCGTCTCGATGAGATGATGTTTTATGAGAAAAAGTACAGCGGATATGAACGGATCTGCGGCATTGATGAGGCGGGCAGAGGGCCCCTTGCAGGTCCGGTGGTTGCCGGTGCGGTTATTCTTCCGAAAGACTGTGAGATCCTGGGCGTAGACGATTCCAAGAAACTGTCGGCGAAGAAAAGAGAGCTTTTGTATGATGAAATTATGGAGAAAGCTGTTGCTGTTTCTGTGGGAATTGTGTCTCCGGAGAGAATTGATGAGATCAATATTCTGCAGGCCACTTACGAGGCAATGAGGGAAGCGGCTGCCGGGCTTGGAACAGAGCCGGATATTCTCCTGAATGACGCAGTTACCATACCGGAGGTTGTCATTCCCCAGGTTCCTATAGTGAAAGGGGATGCAAAAAGCGTGTCCATTGCAGCTGCCAGCATTATTGCAAAAGTTACAAGGGACCGTATTATGGTGGAATATGAAAGCAGGTTTCCGGGATATGGCTTTGCCTCGAATAAGGGCTATGGCTCGGCAGAGCACATCGAAGCGCTTCGCCGCCTGGGGCCGACCCCGATTCACAGAAACAGTTTTATCAGTAATTTTGTCTGAACATATGGAAGCGGCGCCGGGAAATCCGTCAGCACCGCCGGGGTAATTGATGCGTATGGAAAAAAGAAATGCAGAAAGAAATAAAAGAAGGACAGGAACAAGATATGAGCAGGCAGCGGGATTTTTTCTGGAACAGATCGGGTATGAAGTTCTGGAGTATAATTACCGCTGCCGGTTTGGTGAAATAGATATTATTGCAAAAGACGGTATCTGTCTGGTATTCTGTGAAGTGAAGTACCGTTCCGGCAGAGAAAAGGGAAGTCCTCTTGAAGCCGTGGACAATCGCAAACAGCAGAGGATTTTCCGGTGCGCTTCTCATTATCTGGCCGGCCGGGGACTGGAAGATGTGCCGTGCCGGTTTGATGTAATCGGAATTGAGGGGACGGCGGTCACTCATATCAAAAACGCATTTACAGGCTGATGTGTCAGGAAAAACCGCCCTGCAGCGGAACAGAAAAGAGAAATTGAACTGTCGGAAAGACGGAGTTTTGGAGAAAGGCGGTGTGCCAGTGGGACTGGGACTGAAGTATAAAGATAGTCGGCATATATTTGAGGAGCGGGGGGAAAATATCCCGTATCTGGAATTTCCTCTTCTGAGAGATTCCGGAATTGTAAATCACGGGTTCTCCACCCGGCTGGGAGGAGTAAGTACCGGCTGTTTCGCAGAGATGAACCTGAGTTTTGACAGAGGAGACCGGCCGGAAGCGGTACGGGAGAACTTCCGCAGGATCGGAAAAGCTCTGGGGGTGGAATGCGAAGATATGGTTCTGTCGCAGCAGACCCATACAACAAATGTACGTTTTGTGACGGCGGAGGACAGAGGAAAGGGAATTGTCCGGGAAAGAGACTATACGGACGTAGACGGTATGGTTACGAATGTGCCGGGGATCTGCCTTGTTACATCCTATGCGGACTGTGTGCCCCTGTACTTTGTTGATCCGGTAAGAAAAGCTATCGGCCTGAGCCATTCCGGATGGCGCGGCACGGCAGGACGGATCGGCCAGAAGACCATTGAAAAAATGCAGCAGTATTTCGGCTCGGATCCCTCTGATATACTGGCGGCAATCGGCCCTTCGGTATGTATGGACTGCTATGAAGTCAGCGAAGATGTGGTTCTCCGTTTTCAGGAAACCTTTGATAAACAGGCGTGGCCGGAGCTTTTTTATAAAAAGAAGGACGGGAAATATCAGTTGAATCTGTGGAAGGCAAATGAGATTATATTCCGGGAGGCGGGGATTCTTCCGGAGCATATGGCGGTTACAAATCTGTGCACCCACTGTAACAGCAGTATTCTGTATTCTCACAGGGCACAGGGAAACAGGCGGGGCAATCTGTGCGCATTTCTTGCCCTGAAGAAAGATTAGGGAAAGGGGAAGGAACTATGTTACTGGCAGCAGCAAATACAACCGATGAATCGGTTACGGATATTCTTGATTCTGCAACAGAAGTTACTACGGAAGCGACAAAAGAAGTAAATGGATTTTTTCAGTTCGTCGAAGACAATATTCCGAATATTATTTCTTTTGGAATAAAAGTAGCCCTTGCTCTTGTTTTCTTTTTTATCGGAGGGAAAGTGATCGGATGGATCCGGAAGATTGTCCGGCGTTCGTTTGAACGGACCGGAGCGGATACAGGCGTGATGCAGTTTGTAGATTCTATGCTCAAATTTGGTCTGTATGCGCTTCTTGTTTTTATGATTGCCACAA
Organism: uncultured Ruminococcus sp.; assembly: GCA_900553885.1. Taxonomy (GTDB): domain Bacteria; phylum Bacillota; class Clostridia; order Lachnospirales; family Lachnospiraceae; genus Mediterraneibacter. The sequence continues at coordinate 17,112 of USFD01000037.1, read as the reverse complement.
ATTTCGGAGTGGAATCTTCCTCTGTGGCAGCGCTGATCGCTTCGGCCGGCGTAGCGGTAGGTCTTGCTCTGCAGGGGAGTCTTTCCAATTTCGCCGGAGGTATCCTCATTCTTATTCTGAAGCCGTTTGCTGTGGGAGATTATATCATGGTGACACAGGAAGGAATTGAAGGTACGGTTAAGGAGATCCAGATTTTTTATACAAAAATGGCCACAGTAGATAACCAGACAGTAGTTGTGCCAAACAGTATTCTGACCAGCAACAGTCTGACGAATGTAACAGCAAGGCCGGAGAGAAAGCTTGATCTGAAAGTCGGGATTTCGTATGAGGCAGATATGAAGCAGGCCAAGCGTATCATAGAGGATATGCTTCACAGAGATCCGTCGGTTATTCAGGATGAGGAGATTCTTGTATTTGTATCTGATCTGGCTGACAGCGCGGTAATGATCGGCCTTCGGGCATGGGTGAAAACAGAGGAATACTGGGCTGTCAGATGGCGGATTCTGGAACAGATCAAAGAGGAATTTGATAAAGCCGGAATCGAGATCCCATACAATCAGCTCACTGTCCATTTGTCCGGAGACGGAGGGAGTCAGAAGACGGGGATGTGAATACGGCCGGAGCCGGCACAGGCGGAAGTAAAAAGATATGGGCCGGAAAGAGAAAAAAACAGTTGAAATTTGTATGAAAACAGGATATAATAACAAAGTCCGCATAAAGCGGACAATATGCCGGAATAGCTCAGTCGGTAGAGCACTTCACTCGTAATGAAGGGGTCGTCAGTTCAAGTCTGATTTCCGGCTTATTCAAAAAGACGCAGTCCCGTGAAAATTCCGGGGGTGCGTTTTTTTGTCATAGAAAGAAATTGTATGATATACTGATAGAGTCAGTGCGTATATTTTTCTCTGCGCATATATGTGATAATTCAGTCAGGAGGAAGCAAAAATGAAGCCATCAGAAGATGTAAAAAAGATGTTTGAACAGGATCGTTTTGCTACAGATAACGGAGCCTATATAGAAGAAGTCGATGATCATTATGCAAAATGCAGTCTGATGATTGAAGACAGGCACAAAAATGCCATGGGAGCAGTTATGGGAGGCGTGTACTTTACGCTTGCAGATTTTGCGCTTGCTGTGGCATCGAACTGGCAGGAAATGGGTTCTGTTTCTCTGGATTCTCAGATTACCTACCTGAGCCGGGCGAAAGGGGAGAAGCTGACAGCAGAGGCGGTCTGTGTAAAGAAGGGCAGAACGACCAGTTATTATAGAATTGATGTAACGGATGATCTGGGAAATCTTACTGCGGCGGTGACGGCGACCAGTTTTCGCGTGGCAAAATAATTTTTGAAAATAATTTACATTTCAGGAGGAAAAGATGGAAAAATCTAAAGTTTATTTTTGTGATTTCAGGGCAAAGCCGGGGACGAATCTTCCGGAAAAACTTCAGAGACTTATAAAAAAGGCGGGGATCGGAAACATTAATTTTGACAGGAAGATGACAGCGATTAAGATTCATTTCGGCGAGCCGGGCAATCTGTCCTATCTGCGTCCCAATTATGCCAAGGCTGTGGCGGATGTGGTAAAAGAACTGGGAGGCCGCCCTTTCCTTACAGATTGTAATACCCTTTATGTAGGGCGCAGAAAGGACGCGCTGGAGCATCTGAGCGCCGCATATGAAAATGGCTTTAATCTTCTCTCAACAGGCTGCCATATTATTATCGGAGACGGTCTGAAGGGGACAGATGATATAAGCGTTCCGGTGAAGGGCGGAGAGCTTGTAAAAGAGGCAAAAATCGGAAAAGCAATTATGGATGCGGACGTATTTATCAGCCTCAGTCATTTTAAGGGCCATGAAATGGCCGGATTCGGCGGCTGTCTGAAAAATATCGGCATGGGCTGCGGCAGCCGGGCCGGCAAGATGGAGCAGCACAACAGCGGCAAGCCGTCTGTTAACCAGGATGTCTGCGTCGGATGTAAAGTCTGTTCCAGAAACTGCGCCCACGGTGCAATTTCTTTCTCGGATAAAAAAGCTGTGATTGACCATGATAAATGTGCAGGCTGCGGAAGATGCCTTGGCGCATGTAACTTTGATGCGATTTACAACGAAAATTCATCCGCAGTTAAGGAACTGAATATGAAGATTGCAGAATATTCAAAAGCGGTAGTAGACGGCAGACCGAACTTCCATATTAATCTGGTTCTGGACGTATCTCCTTACTGTGATTGTCATGGTGAAAATGATGTTCCTATTATTCCGGATGTGGGGATGTTTGCAAGCTTTGATCCGGTCGCTCTGGATCAGGCCTGTGCGGATGCCTGCAACGCGCAGAAACCTCTGCCGGGGAGCCTTCTGGATGAACGGATGCATGAAAAAGACTTCTGCGATCATCACGATCATTTTGTAAACACAACGCCCCAGAGTGAATGGAAGACTTGTCTGGCGCATGCGGAAAAGATCGGACTTGGCAGCAGAGAGTATGAGTTGATTGAGGTATAAACAGTCACGGTCAGAGTTTACGGGGGTCTGACAAAGTGACCGGAAATAAAAAAGAGCAAAATAAGGAAGAGAGGATATATGTTATGAAAAGGGAAAAATTTGGTTCCCGGCTGGGATTCATTCTGATTTCAGCCGGATGTGCGATCGGACTGGGAAATGTGTGGCGTTTCCCTTATATTACCGGACAGTACGGCGGAGCGGCGTTCGTGCTGATTTATCTGCTGTGTCTGGTGCTTCTGGGGCTGCCGATTATGGTAATGGAATTTTCTGTAGGCCGGGGCGCCGGCTGCAGTATCGCCATGGCTTTTGATAAGCTGGAGCCGCTGGGAACAAAGTGGCATTGGTATAAATGGCTTGGTATGGCGGGAAATTATCTGCTTATGATGTTCTATACTACAATCGGAGGCTGGCTTCTGATTTATCTGTACAAAATGGCTGCAGGAAGTTTTGAAGGAATGAATGCCTCGCAGATAGAAGGCGAATTCGGAAAACTGATGGGACAGCCGGTGCTGATGACCGTATTTATGGCACTTGTTGTGATCCTTTGCTTTGGAATCGTAAGACTGGGGCTTCAGAAAGGAGTCGAGGGCATTACCAAAATCATGCTGGTTCTGCTGCTGGTTCTTCTGATTATACTTGCCGTCCGGGCTATTACGCTTCCGGGTGCAGGAGCAGGACTGGAGTTTTATCTCCTGCCCGATTTCGGAAAGATGAAAGAAGCCGGAATTCTGGAAGTTGTATCTGCGGCCATGAATCAGTCTTTCTTTACATTGAGTCTGGGAATCGGCGCAATGGCAATTTTCGGAAGCTACATTGATAAAAAACGCAGACTCGCGGGAGAGGCTGTCGCTATTACCGTGCTTGATACAAGCGTAGCACTGATCTCAGGTCTGATTATCTTCCCGGCCAGCTTTGCCTTCGGAGTAAACCCGGACAGCGGCCCGAACCTGATTTTTATTACTTTGCCGAATATCTTTAATTCAATGGCAGGCGGCAGACTGTGGGGAGCAATCTTCTTCCTGTGCATGTTTTTCGCATCAGCTTCCACAATCATTGCAGTGTTTGAGAACATCATTGCATTTGCGATGGATCTGACAGGATGTTCCAGAGGAAAGGCAGTAGCAGGAAATCTGGTGGCGATTCTGCTGCTCTCCATGCCGTGTGTACTGGGATACAACGTGCTGAGCGGTTTCGCTCCGTTCGGAGAAGGCTCGGCCATCCTCGATCTGGAAGACTTCATCGTCAGCAATAACATTCTGCCCATCGGAAGTCTGATTTACGTACTGTTCTGTACCACCCGCTACGGCTGGGGATGGAAAAACTTCCTCACCGAAGCCAACGCCGGAGAAGGCCCCAAATTCCCCAAATGGGTAAGACCATACGTAACCTTCATCATACCATTAATCATAATCTTCCTCTTCCTCCAGGGCTACTGGAGCAAATTTGCAGCCTAGGCTTAAGCCATGCGCAAAAAAGAAAGGGAGGGGGTTCATCGTGCTCGCACGAATGAACCCCCTCCCTTTCTTTTTTGCATAGGGCGCAGCCCGTGAGCGAGATGAAGCAAAGCGGAATCGAGCTGCATGGCATAAGCCGGACGGAGCGCAGCCCGTGAGCGAGATGAAGCAAAGCAAAATCGAGCTGCATGGCATAAGCCGGACGGGAGGAAAAGGGTAAACTAAATCCTTTTCTGATACACTTTCTCGACTACTCCGATCACCGCATACAGCACCATCGCCATAATACACAGCAATACAATCGACATGAGCAGCCAATCCATCTTGAAGAGGTGAAGGGACAAAAAGATAAAATGACCATCATTGCAGAAAGAAAATGGAGAAAAGCATAGTTTCTATACAAATTAAAATAGGTGGAAAATCGAGATTCATAAATAATATAATTTTTTGACATAAACTGCTCTTTTTGAAACTGATCCGCATTAGAGGTGGTGCTTGATCACTTGATTATAAAAGTCCAGTATAAGATGCTCTGCATTAAAAACGCTATCATTTTGCCATGCTTTTATCTGGGCAGTAAGGTAGCGTGTTATATTTTCTTGAAAAATGTCGGTTGAAAATTCATAGGCATATTTATAGATATGATTTTTTTTCTTTTGTCTGACTTTCATGACAGAACTTTGCGCACCGAAAAATTCAAATGTTACATAAAATCGGCCATGCTTTCTTACTGTGAATATTGCTTTTAGTATATAATTCATCCAATCTGTATCTGATAGTATCAGTTTGCTGTAGAGCCGGTCATAGCCATATATATTTTTATAAATTAGTTGCTTTGGGGTGATTTGAGGAAGTTTCACAGTATCTGACTCTCCTTTATTTATAATTACATGATATAATTTATATATAAACGATCAGATGCACTTAAAATGGTACATTCCAAGAGGTAACCTATAAGTGAATGGAGAGAGATACAGCATGCGAAAAGAGATATATCTTACACAGGAAAATAAAACAGGTGATGTTGTAGGTCTGACAGCTTTTCATATTAATGGTTTAGGAAAACTGAAAGAATTTCCTGAACTGGTCCGGTTGAAGCTTACTGGAGGAAAGATAGAAGATTTTACAGGGCTTCAATATTGTCCGAAGCTTTCAGTGCTGGAAATCGGACTTACGGAAATTGGTGATTTTTCGTCCCTTGGAGCAAATCAAAGTATAAAAGAGCTGACAGTGGCAGGCTATTATGAAAATGTGATTGAAACTGCCTGGAAAATGAATCAGCTTGAGAGCCTTTCGGTTATATATGGAACATCGGAAAATCCGGGAAAACTGAAGAATCTGAAAAAACTGAGATGTTTATATCTGGATAAAGTGAGGAATTCTTCGGATCTGATGGGAATTCTCTCTTTGATAAATCTGACCAGATTAAAGGTAAATGTACCAAAAAAGAGTGACCAAGAAGAAATAGATACGTTCCTTACTTCGTTAAAGGAGCAGCTTCCAAAGCTTAACTGGCTCGAACTGGGGTTGCAGAGTTATGAATTTCATCCTGAAACGCTCAGTGGACTGAAATTGAAGCATTTTTCAGTTACCGGAAAAAATTTTACAATAGCATAAAGGAGAAACTATGTACACAAAACAACCGAAAAAGATGCTGACCATGAACATTCTCGATATTTTGAAAAGATATACAGATGAGGATCACCGCCTGAGTCAGAAAGAAATTATGGATATTCTGGAACGGGAATATGACATGAAAGTAGAAAGAAAGGCGGTGAAGAGAAATCTCCTGAATTTGATCGACTATGGTTATCATGTGGAATACAGTGAATCGGTACGGATAAATAAAAAAGGAGAGGAAGAGATTGTATACACAGACTGGTATCTGGAAAGAGATTTTTCGGATGCGGAACTCCGGCTGCTGATCGACAGTCTTCTGTTTTCCAGACATATCCCGTACAGTCAGTGCAAAACGCTGATCGAAAAATTAGAAAAACTCTCCAATCGGTATTTTAAATCAAGAGTGAAGCATATACAGACGCTTCCTGATAATGAACTTCCGAACAGACAACTGTTTTATACGATAGAGATTCTTGATCAGGCGATAACAAAAGGAAGACAGGTGTCGTTTTGTTACAACGAATATCACACGGACAAAATGCTTCATCCTCGTATTGACCATGAAGGAAATGTCCGTACTTACATTGTTAACCCGTATCAGATGGCAGCAGTGAACGGGCGGTATTATCTGATCTGCAATTATGATAAATATGATGATGTGTCGAATTACAGAGTAGATCGTATCACGAACATCAAGTTACTTGAGATACCTCTCAAGCCGATGAGAAAGGTGAAAGGGCTCGAGCATGGTCTGAATCTCCCGAAGCATATGGCGGAGCATGTATATATGTTCACCGGAGAAAGTGTGCCCGTGACATTCCGGACAAAAAAATATCTGCTGACCGATCTGTTTGACTGGTTTGGGAAGGCGATGCAGTTTACGGATGAGACAGATGAGGAGGTGACTGTACGGGTAACAGTAAATCTGGATGCCATGCGAAAGTGGGCGTTGCAGTACGCACTTCATGTTAAGGTGCTGAAACCGGAGAGACTGGTGAATCTGCTTAAGGAAGATGTGAAAAGGGTGGCGGAGCAGTATGGTTTTATGGAGCAATGAGGTGTATAGTACCAGAAAATAACAATTTGCTAAGGAGAAAATAAGCTATGAATTTTGATGAAATTGTAAAAAAGGTCGAAGAAACAAAAGATTTGACACTCGATGAATTGTTTGAGTTATGGAAAGAAGCACAAGCAGTTGAAGAGGGGTGGGAAGAGACAACACTTGTTAAGGACACATGGACAAGAAGAGATAAATTGAGAAAATATTTTACTGCAGACGGGATAATAGATTCAAAGGCATATCAGAACGCTCATTGCAAAGTATTAGTTGTTTTAAAAGAACCAAATGTATCGGATAATAAACCGGATGATTATTTTAATACCCCTGGAGACCATCGTGTTTGGTATAATGAATTTGTAAATGGAAAATATGACGTTGATTCAGGAAAAGTTATGTTTGAAAATAAAGTGGCGGATAATCCTACCGGGCAGAAAGAATTGATAGGACGTATGACATATTTACTTGACGAATATTTTGATAATAAAAATGCTGACGGAATTTGTCCCACAGTAAAGCAAATTCAGGAAGCTTTAAGGGAGACAGCAGTTATGAATCTGAATAAGCGAGGTGGGGATAAGGAATTAAGAGACAAGGATTGTTTTAAGAATTATTGTAAGAAATACGCTCAATTTATAAAACATGAAATTGAACTGATTAATCCCGATGTTGTTATATGGTGCGTACCTGAAATCAGTAATCCCGAACAAGATTTTGATATTTTATCGGAAAAGGTGATTATACCAATGCTACATACTGCCAGAGCTACATATATACCGAATGATGATAAAGACCTACCTTTCTCAGGAAATGAGTTAAGTGAGTATTGTGATAAAATGCGGGATATGAATCATGATGAATATATGAAATTCGGGAGACCGCATATTAAATATATTTTAGTGTTCAGGACAAGAGTTTTGAAAGCGTTTGAGTCTGAAAGGTTGGAATAGTATACTAGAATTTAAGCCGGTGAGAAGTAATTGGAACTTCTCACCGATTTTTATGCACTTTTTTTGTCTCATCATTTATTGCAGCATATTTGTATAAATAAAAGACAATTATGGAAAAGAGGGGCACTGCGTATGAAATTTAAATTCAACAATTCGGAAGCTATGCTGTACGAATATATCGATCAATTATTTGACGAATACATAAAAGCAGAGCAGATAGATGAAATAGAATTATTCTTATCAAAGGTACGTTATAACGAAGAAAAAGAATTGCTGGAAAAGAAAATACAGAATTTCCCCGAATATATACAGCGGTTCTGGTTGGTGGCATATCTGAGTAAGATATCTTGGGACGCCGGATGCATACTGCGAGCATCTGTTACCCAATGCCCCTTTATCATGTATCTGCTTCATCTGGCATCATATAATATTTTGAAAAAAGGTGGGCTTGAAAAACCGTACATCTATAAGCAGACAGAGATATCAATCTGGAATTTGCGGGCTGGAAATGAATGGTATGACTCTGTAAAACATAGAATAGATGAATTTTTCGATGGTACAGGATTTCAGTATTTATGGGTTGGGGCAGAGAAAACAAGAGAGACATGCGGAATTGTTGTATTTCCTGAGAAGGTGGAGTTGTTAGGATACAGTCACTGGTACTGCGACAGACTGCCGGACGGTACAATATGTTTTCAGGAAGAAACCATACCAGAGTTTATTAGAGAAGTTCAGGGGTATTATACAGAAATCAGCCGCCTCCCTTTTACAAAAGGAAGGTGGAAAGAGGAGCAGAGTAAAAAAGAATTATGGCGTGAATTTATTGATATGCAATGCCTTAATATAGCTGAAGAACTTGTAGTAAGACATTTTAAGCCCGAGAGTGATGAAGAGATGATAAATGCCCTGGCGATGGCGCAATTCGCAGAAACGATCGATCATCCGGGTGTATATGATCAAATTGAAATGATGGATCGGCTTTCTGTTGTGACAGAAGAAGATTTATGGATTTATCTGAGAAATAACGGACTCTCAGAAAAGCAGGCGTATTACTGGAGTGACCTTATCAGCAGAGGACAGCTTAGAAAGTATTTGCTCTCTTTTTGTCAATCAGGAATAATATTTGATGAATACTTTGTGGATATATTGTGCAGCATTTCATTCCTGCCTTCAAAATGGTGTGTCATGGAACGGTTTTACGAGATGAAAGATCTGCTTAAATATTAAATGGAGAAAAGACTATGGATAAAATAACAAAATGTAAAAGGGATATTTTGAAGTTGATTGATTCGGTTTATTTGCGGAATTATCTTGTGGGACAGATTGACCGGCTGTCAGTAACGGACTATATGGAGATTGTTATGAAAGCTCCGGTTTCCCTGCAGAAAAAATATAAGTTATTAAATCAGATACGGAAGTGGAAAATAGACAGAAAACATCAGGAGCGGGTTACAGGCTGTAAAAATGCATTAGAACGTGCACTTAAGTGTCTGAATGAGTCAGGAGGTGAAAAAGTACAATTCCTGTTAAAGGAGATGGATTTGGAACAGATATGTGATGCGGTGCCGGTGATTTCGTATCAGGGAGCGCTGAGGTATATCTATGATAATTATTTGGCAGATATGAGAGAGAAAGATTTATTTCCAAGTCAACGTAAAGAGATGGCAGATTTTTATTTTATATTGGAGAGATACAAAGTAATCGATACTAAATGTTGGAAAGATTATGAATACACTTTGGACAGCCGGGGAGAGGCATTGTATTTTAAAAGGATAAAAAGAGAAGACAGAAAGTCAGAGATATACGACACGGCATTTCAAGGAGAGGGGATGGAGTTTATACCGGTTCCTTATCGACAGGGAGACATCTTGTATATTGACTGCCGACCGTTTCTGGATCCGACATATTGTCTTATTTATTATGTGGGCGATGACAGAGAGTGTTGTTCTGTCCGATGTCTATATCCCCAATGCGGAGACATAATCGGCGAGGGAGCATTGAAACATGGACATTTTTATTCAAGCATTCTGAGTGACTCGAGTGCTAATTATATATCACCACTTTTCCGGGCAGAATTATATAATGGTATATTGCCTAAAGAATACCAGTTTATGGAAGAGATAAGAATACAACTGTTCCGCAATGAGGGTTTATCTGGAGAGATGGATAAGTTCTTTTTCAACAATATAAGAAGTTTTTATGTAAAACAAAGTTATAGAATATTGGGTGATGATACATGTGCTGATCATGCACGTATTGATGGTATTTGCAAGAAAGATTTGATGGCATTATGCGTTAAGCGATGTTGAAGCTGAGGTTTTGCAATCGAAGAGAGGATAGTAGAATAATTATCGCCCTAAGCACAGCCCTGCACGCTATGCTTAAGGCGAGTGTCGTTTTCCCTATGTCAAGTCTGCGAAGCAATTAGGGAGAATACATCAACAGTACGATTACTTCAGCCATTGCTGATATCTGTTGCATGATGTGAGAGCAGTTGTTTGCAGTCTGTTAAATCCACCTCCAACACATTCTCCTTTTTCTCCTCTGGAAAAAGAGATAGTAGAGCGTGTGGCATCAGTTGATCTTCTACCACACCATAGAGAACACGTTGCGCATGCTTTGAAATTCTTAGCTAATCTGTCCATTTGATCTTCTCCTTTCAATTGTGCTGCGTTACATTTTTAAAATAGCAGTAAGCATGGGATAAAAATGGTTGGCAAAAATTTTTTGATATATTTTGTTTTATATTATACTGTTTGACTCATATGGAGTTATTGTAAAAGAAGTAAAGGAGAAAATAAGAAAAAACGTTCATTACATAAGGATGTAAATGAGATATAATGGGAAAAGACGAAAAGAAAAATGGAAAATAAAGAGGATGGAGAGTTTAATATGGATTTGTCTAAGAAGAATAAACTGGATACAGTTACGGTATTCGACCTGATGAACAATAATTTTTATATCCCAGATTACCAACGCGGATATAGATGGACTTCGTTTGAGGTTGGAAAATTACTCGCCGACTTAGAGGATTATTTTGAATACCATACAGATGGAAGCACCTTTTACTGTTTGCAGCCCCTTGTTGTATTCTATAATAAAGAACAAAATGCATGGGAGGTTATTGACGGCCAACAGCGTCTTACAACACTTTACCTGATTTTGTCCCAGAAGAGGGAGAGACTCAAAGAGGATAATCCCAGTATGGAGCTTTTTACTCTTTCGTATCAAAGCAGGCCTGACAGTCAGGAGTATTTATTTGATGTAGATGAAAATAAGAAGAACGATAACATTGACTACTATCATATGTATCGTGCTTCAGAAGTTATCAAAGATTTTTTGCCAAATTCTAAATTAGGGGCCGGAAGATTTGTAGATGCTATTGTAAATGTCAATAACAGTACGAGCAGACCATCGGTGAAATTTATTTGGTATGACGTAACCGGAGAAATTGAGTCCGCAGGTATTTCTTCGGAAGAGAAGTTGCATTATAGGAAGGAGATAAATTGACTAATCGCCCTGAACACAGTGCTTTATACTGTATTCAGGGCAAATGTTTTAGAAAGCGAGGCGTGTTTGGAGAATAGCAGCATAAACGTAAAAGGGAAATCAAAACCGGTTCTTATACAATTTCTCCACTACCCCGATCACTGCATACAGTGCCATCGCCATGATACACAGCAGCACGATCGACATGAGCAGCCAGTTCATCTTGAAGAGATGAAGGGACAAAAAGACAAAATGACTATCGTCTTTTTTATGGTGGATTCTGCAAATAAGTTTAATTTTAGAGATTCGGAGATTGCACTGAGAAAAATATGGAGATTATAATATAAATATATTATAATTCATTATAGTAGTTAGAGTAAATAATGGTATAAGGCGGAAAAATACTATGATTAAAAGTTTTATCTTTGAGAATTATAAAAGTTTTGAAAAGGCAGAATTAAATTTAGAATCTGTCACAAGTTTGATTGGTACAAATTCGTCAGGAAAAAGCAATGCTATCGAAGGAATACAGATATTGTCTGAGGCTGCAACAGGTCTCGATTTAAGTATTATCCTTGATGGCACACGAAATAGCGACAGCCATATACGAGGGGGGAGTAGTTCGTGCTGTCGTTTTCGGACATCATCATTTAAGTTGGGATGTCTTGTAGACTTGGATGAAAACTATGATTTGTATTATTATATACGAATCAGTACAAATAAAAGAGTCTGGGTTGAAGAAGAAGCACTTTACAAAGTTTTGAATGGTAATCTGAGTCTTCCGGAAGGGGAGAAGATATTTAAGACAAAAAAAGCTAATAAGGACAGCAGCGATATAAAGGCAGAGTATAACAATAAAAAGGTAGGGAAAAACCCAGATATCATGTGTATGAGAGTATCTTCAGTGCTGGCACAGTTAAAAAGTAAACTTCCACAGGAGACAACGCATGATCAGGAATGCCTTAGTTATATTAATCTGGTTCTTGATAATCTGAAGGGGATATTTGTACTTAATCCTATACCTTCGATAATGCGTGATTATGTGAGAATTACGGATACAGATTTAAAATCGAACTGTGAGAATATTTCTCCTGTCTTGTACCATTTGTGCCAGAATGAAGAAAAAAGAAATGAACTGTTGAATATGGTACGGAATCTGCCTGAAAATGAAGTCCAGTCAATTGAATTTATTAAAACGCAGTTGGATGATGTTATTTTCGGACTAAAAGAAAAGTATATGAGCATATCTGAAATTGTAGATGCAAAAAAACTATCAGATGGAACCCTTAAGTGTATAGCAATTCTGGCAGCTATTTTATCTATGCCAAGAGGCGGAATATTGGTTGTAGAAGAAATTGATAACGGAATTCACCCAGGAAGAGTATATGCGCTGATAAATACATTGGAAAGAATTGGAAAAGAAAGGAATATAGATATCATTCTTACTACCCATAATCCAACATTATTAAACGGATATGATAAAAATAAATTATTGGGAGTATCCGTTGTTTACAGAGAGGGCGAAAAGGGAACAAGTAAGTTTGTTTCTCTGATGGATATTGAACAGTCCCCTGAACTTTTTGCAACGGGGGGAATTGGAGATGCAATGATAGATAATTCGTTGATTAAAATGATTAAAGAACCCAGACAAACACCAGACACTTCATGGCTGGGGGTGTAGTAATATGAGAGTAAGGTTTATAGATACTTCAATTATTATGAATCTTCTGGAAATTCCATATATGTGTGCTGATGCAGGAAAAATAAGAGCAGAGTTCAAAGCGGCTGTAGAAAATGGAGAGATTTTGATTTTACCGTTTTCTACTATTATAGAAAGTGGAAATCATATTGCACATATCTCTGACGGAACAAAACGGAGGGCACGGGCGCTAAAATTCAAAGAATTTCTAGAAAAAACAGCAAATAATGAAGCTCCGTGGAAATTATATGGTGTTAAACTGGAAAAAAATGATTTGCTAGCGTTAGCAGAAAAATTTCCAGATTATGCACTTCGATATGAAATGGGATTAGGAGATATGAGTATCATACATTTCTATGAAAAATATAAAGAAGAAACACCGGCTGTGGGACATATTATGATTTGGAGTACAGACAGACATTTGTCAGGATATGAAGAAGAGGTGTCGATAAAACGCAGAAAAGACAGATGAATTAATGAAAATATACATACCAGAAGAAAATCCTGTTATGAAATAAATAGTATAAATCCAACTGTTTTACGGGACTTATGTTTTAATTATGGCAACAAAGAGGAACTTTGGGAGGCAGTAACAATGCACAATATAAAAAAAATTCTGGTATACCATGGATCTGATCATATTATTCAAACTCCGGTTTATCTTGGCGGCAGGGATGACAACGATTATGGCAACGGGTTTTACACAACAGAATATGAAGACTGTGCAAAAAGCTGGGCTGTTTTAAATGGTGATCCGTCCCATTCTATCGTAAATAAATATGAATTGGCTCTGGATGGTTTAAATGTACTTAATCTGGCGGATTTCGGAGTGCTTGCGTGGATCGCTGAGGTCGTCTCTAACCGGGGGACAAGTCAGGAAGCGACAGAGATACTTGGAAAAAGGCTTGTTGAAATGTATAAAGTAGACACGTCACTATATGATATTATTAAAGGGTATCGTGCAGATGACAGTTATACACAGGTGATAGAAGCGTTTCTGTTGAATCAGATTAACATTGCAGAAGTAGAGAAGCTGTTTTATAAAGGATCGTTAGGAAATCAGATATTTTTGAAATCTGAGAAAGCTTTTAGCCAGATTAAATGGCTTGGATCATATGAGACTGCATCAGAAGAAAAATATGCAGATGATGATCTGAAAGCAAGACGGGAAGTAAATAAATTTATGCAGGGGCGTATGCAGGTAATTCTGATGGAGGGATATTCTGTTCCGGGCATTACAGCGCGGTATGCAATTCAGAGAAAACTGATCTATCATAGGGAGAATGATTATTATGAATAAAACGGCTTATGATATATGCTATTATGACAGTATGATTCAAAAAAACAGATATCTGTTCAAGTTGATTGCCCGGAATACGGACGAGCCGTTTCGAGTGATCGAAGATTATATGAAAAGTGACTACCGTAAGGCTATGGATCGCGGAAATCCCCTGTATTTGAACAAGACGCCAAAGCAGATCTTAGGAAGTATCGGGATCAGAATAAAACCTGAAGCCGGAATAAATGAGAAGTATGACGAGTTTATTTTAGAGTGGATGGCAGATGTATATACTTATATGCAGTGGAAATATGATTTGAAGTCAGAGGATATCGTAGATAAGATTAAGCCGGAGGAATTATATAATAAATATTTTCCGTTACATGAAGCTTCGTTAGAAAATGGAGCAGAGAAATTGAAGAAAATTTATAATATATAAAATAATTTGGGAACATCCTGTGCGGTGTTCCTTTTGTTTTGCAGAAACATAGGAGAGTGATGGAATTATGGCAAGAGCTTTTGGGTATGCAAGAGTAAGCGGCCGGGAACAGAATTTAGACAGGCAGATTTTGGCGTTGAAAGAGTACGTGGATGAAAAGAATATACTAACAGATAAATCCAGCGGGAAAGATCTGGATCGTCCGGCTTATCAGGCTTTAAAAGGAGCATTGGGTTTACGTGAAGGCGATACGCTTATTATTACGTCACTGGATCGGCTCTCCAGAAATAAGGAAGATATAAAGAACGAGCTGCAGTGGTTTCAAAAGAAGAAGGTGAGATTGAAAATTCTTGATCTTCCAACTTCCTTGATTGAAGTGCCGGACGGACAGCAGTGGATCATTGAGATGATACAGAATATTCTGATTGAGGTATTGTCAAGTATTGCGGAGCAGGAGCGGCTTACAATAAGAAGAAGGCAGAAAGAGGGTATTGAAGCGGCGAAAGCTAAAGGAAAGCATTTGGGAAGACCGAAAATAAATCAGCCTGAAAAGTTTTGCCAGATATATGAACAGTGGAAACGGAATGAAATTACAGCGGTAAAGGCAATGAAGGAGATGGGATTGTCGAGCAGTACATTCTACCGGATGGTTCGTAAATATGAGAGTGAATCAAAAGGCGTGTGAGTTTTGGGATATATGTCAAAATTAGAAAACGAGATTTTGAGACAGACCTGCCGGGTGGATGGCAGGTCTGTCAAAAGGTAGAGGTTTTGATGCCCAATTTTCATGGAACACCCAAAATAATTTTTAAAATTTAGCTTAAAATATAGAGATTTTTCTAAAAAAATAAAGGCAAGAAAAACAAAGTGGGCAATTTTATTGGATCGTGAGCTTAGCTTTTATTTTTGTAAGTGATCATAACGGATCAGATTTGTGTAAAAAGCTCGTATACGCATAACCGAATTATTTCTTTTATCAGGGGTGCTATTTTTAAAATAATCAGGGTTTAGGTAAGTTGGAAGGTTTAAATCAATTTTATCATTTTTAGGTAAATATAATTCGTCGTAAATGATTTTTAGCGAATTAAGCGATAAATTATGCAATGTGTCCATCTTTTGGGGCTTGGTGTAAATATACAGAATGTCGTCATTATTAGAGCCGGGATCTGTTTCAGGTTTTAATATTTCCTTGTAATGAGTATTTACATGGTTGGATAAAATAGTTACGGCTCTAAGTAAATGATTAAAATGAGATTCAGAAGGATAATCACGTTCAATGCTAGAAAGCAACATATCCAAAAAACACCATTCATATGTGGGAATTACAAGTTCCGACATATAATTTATAAAAAGTCCGTACTGTTCAAGCCATTTCTCAAATTGGAAACCAAGACGGTAGGTACGGTTTATTCCCATAATAATGTCGTTCCCCTTCATGTCATTTTCGTGCCAAAAATCGGCATAGGAATCGGAGGTTTTTTCAAAAGAATCAAATGCAAATTTTAAAAAATGTTGTCTGCTGAAAACATTAGGCAATTTTTTGCATAATGACAGGATTTTTAAAATGTCACTGGTGCAGAGTCGATAATCAGTTTTTTCTTCCACGATAAGTATATTTCTTAAAAGGCTATATATAAGACGGAAATTAAATAAACGTTCAGATAAGAAATACGTATATAAAAAATCAATAGGAAGAACAGTATGTTTATCTTCAACTAAAATAGACTTTAGATCAATTGGCGGAAAAAGAGATGAAATCATCTCCCTTAGCCATTTTATGAAAGAATCCGAAGATTTAAAATCTACTTTTTTAAATTTTGAAGCATAAATATTACATATTTTATAGCAAAGCGAAGAAAATTGCAGAGGATATTGATATGTATTTTCTGATAATACGGAAACAAAAAGTGGCTCAAGAATTTCTTTATGAGAGTCACTTTTTTTGTAAAAATCGGCGGCTTTGCGAGATTTCTGTGAGTAGGATGAAGTATTTCTATTTTTAAATTTCAATTTATTCCCCGCATTGATAATAAAATTTGTGTTATAAAGTTCGGCTATACCTTTTGTTCGAATTTTATTGACGAGAGCGTAAGAGGAAACATACTCATCTTTCAGTAACTCTGTAATAATTGCATGATAACTGCTGATAATACAATGATTTAAAATCATATTATGGAGTCGGGGAAAGTTTGAATGAGATTGCTTGGGATCAATACGTTGTGAACCAAAGAAGTTGTAAGTTATTGACTCAGGAGAGTCAGAAAAAAGACCGGAACAACAGTTATGGCACTTTGTAAATAAATTTTCTATGAAGTTAGAATGTGAATCTGCAGAAGGTAATTCATAATCTAATAATAAAGTATACTTAATTGTACCTGCTGCATCAGTACGTATTTTTGAATTATTTGATAATGATATGTATGTATTTTGCATTTTTACCTCCTAAATTAATAGTGTATGTAAATTATATCATATAAAAGTATAAAATAAAACAATTATTTCATATATAATATGAAAGTTAGAAGAATCTAATGGAGCTGATTTACATAAATTTTTGATATATAATACAGGTAGGTAGTGTAAAGTAGCCTATGAAAAACGGGAGTCGAAAAAATCGGCTCTATTGGA
>USFD01000036.1 GCA_900553885.1 uncultured Ruminococcus sp. | reverse complement strand
GGTAGATAGGGCAGAGGTGGAAGTGCGGTAACGCATGGAGCTGACTGTTACTAATCGGTCGAGGGCATAACCAGAGCGGAATAGGTGAAGATGGATGATAGATTGATTCTTTGTATGTAGTTTTGAAGGTACATGAATATATCTTCTAATTAAATATTCCTCCTTAGCTCAGTCGGTAGAGCATTCGGCTGTTAACCGAAGTGTCGTTGGTTCAAGTCCAACAGGGGGAGCTTAAGATCTGCAAGTTAGAATTGCAGATCTTTTTTATATATTTTCTGCTATAATAATGTTATTACGGCAGGAAAGAGGGCGGTAATATGGCCTTGATTTTATCTTTTGGCACTGCTTTACAAAAAAAGAATAAAAGAGCTATAATGTGTATACAATAAAGCGGAAAGGTATTTGAAGTAGAGAATGTGCTGCTACGCACCCAAGAGGTCAAAAGAAATGCGGGAGAGGGCACACCCGCCAAATACCTTCCGTTTTTTATTTTATGTAACAAAAATCTGATATTACAAACTCCGGTATGTGACCGTCTCGAGTGGTAGAGCTTCCAGGATCTGTAAATTTAGTATTTACAGGTCCTTTTTTCTTTTTGTAAGTACGTGTCGGGCCTTCCGTATCTGCGGCCGGGGTAACTGCCTGCCGCAGCTTCCGGTTATCAGCCAGATGATAAAAAATAGAAAATACTGTAAAAAATGATTGCCTGTTTCGGGGAAAAAATGTAGAATAGTAGGAGTGCAATTTATAATTAGGGAAAAAGTGATTTATGATTAAAATATTTCTTGCAGAAAGCGAAGAGACTGCCAGATGTGCAATGAAAGAAGCGGTTGACTGGAAAAATGAGGGGTATGTGTTTTCGGGAGCGGCAGGAGATGGAGAAGAAGCATATGAACGGATTCTGGAGAAGAAGCCGGACGTACTGATTACAGATGCAGATCTGCCTTTCATAGACGGTTTTGAGTTAAGCCGTCTGGTTAAAGAGGCTCTTCCGGACATAAAAATTGTAATATTAAGTAATGATGAGAAATTCGAATATGTGCGGCTTGCAATCAGCATGGGAGTTTCTGATTATCTGGTAAAGCCGGTTTCTCCTGAGAATCTTGTCAGCAGTCTGCGCGGAATTAAAAAGAAGATTCAGTCAGAACAGGAAAAACAGAACCAGAGGCCGGATGAAGGAAAGACTGTCTCAGAGAGTACCAGTATAAAAAAGATGAGGTTGCTGAATGATCTGCTTTACAGTACGATATCGGAAGAGGAGGCAGACAGGAAGGCTCAGGACATGGGGATCCTTCTCGGAAAGGGAGTATACCGTTTCCTTATTTTCAGCGTCAGGAAACGCTCCGCGGAGTATAATACGGAAAACAGGATGGAGGAGATCGGGCAACGCCTTGAAGCCTGCGCAGAAGATGCTTTCCCAAAAGGCGCGGTATGCTTCAGAAACGGGAGCGACCGGTGGATTTTATTGTTACGGGCGGAGACAAATGAGCAAAGCATGGAGAAACTCGGAACTCTGAAAACCGGTCTTGGAAAAATGATGAGGGAATATCCGGAAATGGAGTATTTCGGAGGAGTCGGGTACAGTGCTGAGAACATAAGTCAGCTCAAAGATGCTTTTGAAACTGCGGAAAAAGCATTTTCCAGAAGATTTCTTGAAGATTCGGGACAGATCATTATCGAAGAAGAAGCCAGCCTGATTCAGAATAAGGCGTTCAGCACAGACAATCTGGATAAACTGGAGTACAGCCGGCTGCTGATTGAACGATTTCTGGTGAAAGGAACGCCGGATGACCTGGACAGTTTTCTTGATTTCTATTTCGGGAAAATCCCGGAAGATAATTTTCAGTCTCTGCTTATGAGACAGTATCTGGCGGTGGATATTTTCATTGCTATTAATACATTTTGTAAAAAGAATGGAATCGAAAGAAAATCCGAGAATTATGCAGAGGTTTTTGCGGAGAAAATACAGAATGTACATACAGTAGAAGATATGCGGAAAGTCCTGCAGAAAGTTCTTTCCGATACACTGGCGAGACGGGACGAAATAAGCGGCAGCAAGTATGCCCATGTGATAGATTGGGCGGAACGGTATGTGAATACACATTATATGTCTGAGGATATCTCGCTCAATTCCGTGGCGGAATATGTTAATATGAATCCCAGCTATTTCAGTTCTGTATTCCGTAAAGAAAAAGGAATAACATTTGTCGAGTATCTGACAAGGGTACGCCTGGAGCGGGCGAAAGAACTTCTTCTGTGTTCCTCTCTTAAGATTTCTGAAATTGCCTACAAGGTGGGATACAATGATCCTCAGTATTTCAGTCATCTTTTCAAAAAATACAATCAATGCTCGCCGAAGGATTACAGGCAGCAGAATAAAAATATTTAAGTCCGCGGGAATGCGGCTGTATAAAGTGCAGCGGAAGTCTGCACAACAGTCATACAGCTGCAGTCCTGTGGATTTATTTTCCAGCATAAAAATCTTATGTGTTCTGAACTAAAAATATTCCATAAAATTCTAAAAAAAGTCTATCGCATCCCTTAAAAAGAAATAATATACTGAGTGTAACGTTTTATAAAAGCGGAAGAACGCGGACAAGGGAACAAAATTACAAAAACTGCGCAGGTATGTATGAAAATTTAAGTATTGCCTGCGCCGTGTTAATGTTTTTGTAAAATGACGTTTTCAGGCCCGTATTTGTGTTCTCATGAATCATATGGTTACAGCATTGCCTGTGATTCACAGAGAAGACAAATTCCGCAAAAGGGTGGTGATAAGTTGATTCAGATGCGGATGCTGCGGCGAATGTATCTGAAAGAGAAAAATATGATTGAATTACCAGATTTTTCAAAAAAGAAAGGGGAAAGCATGAAAAGTTTTAAGAACTGGATGAAAAAGGGAATTGCCCTTGGCGCAGCCTTTGCTATGACAGTAACAGTATTGCCGCTGTCAGATGTCGTAAACGCTGCGGAGCCGGATAAAGCGGCAGCAAAAGCGGAAGACGGACTTCGTCTCTGGTATGATTTTGAAAGCTTAAAATCAGGAACTATTGTGAATGACATGAGCGGAAACGGATACGGCGGTGTTATCCGTCCGACCGGATCCCAGGTAACAACAGCGAATGCAAACATTTACGGAACAGATTATACGGCTTACGACTTCCGCGGAGGACAGCCCAGCGATACGAATACGTATGTGGAGCTTCCCGGCGGTGTGTTTAACGGCATGGAAGATATGACCGTAAGCTGCTGGGTAAAGATGGATTATTCAGGAAGTATGTATCAGAGAATCTGGGATTTCGGATTTAAAACGGATGACGGCGGATTTAATACAACATCTTATATGTATCTGATCGCTGACGGTGCTAACAGCGGACATACAGGATATACAGCAGCTATTACAAACAGCGGCTGGGGAAATGAAATGGGTCCGGAAAAAGGCGAGCCGCTGGAAACAGACAAATGGATTTTCACAACCGTTACTTTTGATGGATCAGAGAAAGAAATGTCTCTTTATGAAGACGGTGTTCTGATCGGAACAACAAAAACAGACGCGGATCTGTCAATCCTTGAAGGTGCAGACAACGCAGTAATCGGTTATGGTCAGTTTAAGAATGATATCCTTCAGGGACAGGTAGCAGATTTCAAGATCTATGATTACGCTATGACAGCAGATGAAGTAGCGGATCAGTTCGCTATTCCGGACGCGGATAAAGTTTCCCGGGATAAAGAATGGCTTGATCTGGGCGACGTAAGCGCAGTAATTGATAACCTGACACTTCCCACAAAGGGAGCTGCAGGATCTGATATCAGCTGGGAAAGCTCAGATGAGAATGTAATCGCCACAGACGGTACAGTTACAAGACCGGAGGCTGGAAAAGGCGATGCAACGATAACACTGACAGCAACAATTACAGCAGGCGACGCAAAGGATACGAAGAGCTTTGAAGTAACTGTAAAACAGCAGCTTACTGCAGAGGAAATCGTAAATGGTGATGCAGAAGATCTGAAGCTGTCCGGACTTGCGGCAGTCAATGAGAATCTGACACTTCCGACATCCGGTGAAAGAGGATCAACAATTACATGGACAAGCTCTCACCCGGATATTATCGCGGCAGACGGTACAGTTACAAGACCGGTAGGAAATCCGGTAGATGTTGTACTGACAGCTACAGTTTCCTACGGCGATACATCTGTTGAAAAGGAATTTACTGCAACAGTTGTTCCGATTTATGAGAAAACAGATATTGTGAAGGTTGCAGCAGTGGAAGTTGAGACACAGACAGGTATGCTTCCTTCTCTGCCGGGATATGTAGACGTTACATATGAAAACGACACAACAGGAAAAGAAAAAGTTGTATGGCCGACAGATCTGACAGTTGATCAGTTCAGCACAGTAGGCGATACAGTAGAAGTAACAGGACAGATTGTTGATTATGATGTAACAGTTACTGCAACAGTAACCGTTACAGATGTGATCTCTGAAGCTCCGGCAGCTGTCTCAACAGAGTTTAATCTCAGCGATATCAGCCTTGACGGAACAGACACAATCTTCGGACAGAACATGGCACGTGATCTTGAGTATCTGAAGGTTATGGATGCGGACAGAATGCTGTATAACTTCCGTATGACATTTGGCGCAGATACAAAGGGTGCAGCTCCGCTGACCGGCTGGGAGGAGCCGACAGGTCTGTTAAGAGGACACTCTACCGGACACTTCCTCTCCGCTCTGGCACAGGCATATGCGTCCACAGGAGAGAGCGCATACAAGGAGAAGATGGATTACATGGTTTCTGAACTGCACAAACTGCAGCAGATGTCCAAGGGCAATCCGGAAGACTTCGAGACACAGTGTACACCGACAAATGCGGCACAGAATCTGTGGAGCACAGATCCGTCCACATGGGGCGAGGGATTCCTGAGCGCATATTCTCCGGATCAGTTCGCACTGCTTGAGCAGTATACACCTTACAACACAATCTGGGCTCCGTATTACACACTGCACAAGATTACAGCAGGTATGATTGACTGCTATCAGTACGGCGGCAACGAGGAAGCTCTTGAGGTTGCAAAGGGAATCGGATCCTGGATCTACAGAAGACTGAGCAACTGTACAGATGAAGCACAGCGTGAGAAAATGTGGGCAATGTACATCGCAGGTGAGTACGGCGGAATGAACGAGTCTCTTGCAAGACTGTACGAGATTACAGGCGAAGAGCAGTTCATGGAAGCTGCAAAGATGTTCGACCACAAATCATGGTTCGCTGATCTGGCAGCAAATATCGACGTAGTTCAGGGCAAACATGCGAACCAGCATATTCCGCGTATCGTTGGTGCGATCCACGAGTATGCAGCAACAGGCGACGTATCCTACTACAATACAGCTTATAACTTCTGGAACATCGTAACACAGCGCTACGCTTACTCAATCGGCGGCGTTGGAACAGGCGAGATGTTCAAAGATCCTTATCAGCAGGGAAATAATATCCTTGGAAATACAGGACGTGGTGAAAACTGCGAGACCTGCGCAGCTTACAATATGCTGAAGCTGACAAAAGACCTTTATAACTATGATCCGGACAATGCAGAGTACATGGATTACTATGAGAGAACAGTGATCAATCAGATCGCCGCTTCCCAGAGCCATGATACAACAGACTGGATGCACAATGGTACAACCTACATGCTTCCGATCGATCCGGGCCAGAAACGTGACTACGATTCTGATTACGGCGGATTCACCTGCTGTAACGGAACAGGTATGGAGAACCACGTAAAATATCAGGCAGCAGCATATGCGAAAACAGATGATACATTATATGTAAATCTGTACATGCCGACAACAGTAACATGGGACGAGATGGGTGTATCTGTAAAACAGGAAACAAACTTCCCGTCTGAACACTCCAAACTTACTGTAAACGGTTCAGGCGATTTTACAATGAAACTGAGAGTTCCCTACTGGGCAACAGCAGGATTCGAGGTTAAGGTAAACGGCGAAACAATCTGCACAAATCCGGAAGTCAGCACATACGTTGAGATCGACCGCGCATGGAGCGACGGAGATGTTGTAGAAATCACAATGCCGTATACCCTTCACCTTGACAAGACACCGGACAAGGTGGACGGAAGCACAGTAGCATCTCTGATGTATGGACCGCTTGTAATGGTAGCAAAAGACGACAGAGAAACATATGTACCGATGAACTGGTACACAGTAGTTCTCAGCGAGAACCTGGAAGACTCTGTAGAAGTTGTAACAGGACCGGATGCTGAAGACGGATCCGTTCCGCATCTTGTAACAAACGGATTGCACTTCTATCCGATGTACGATGCTTACAATTACAGATATCATGCATATGTGAAAGTAGAAGAGACTCAGTCTGTAGTAAATAAAGACCAGCTTCAGTCACTGGTAGATTCTGCAGCAGATGCATTACAGGGAAACTACGGTGAAGACGAGTGGGCAGCACTTCAGCAGGCAATTAAAGATGCACAGGCAGTTCTGGACAATGCGGACGCAACACAGGTTGACGTATATAACGCATACAAAGCACTGCAGGCTGCACTGGCTGACACAATCACACCGGCAGCTGACAAATCTGAACTTCAGACAGCTGTTGACAATGCGTTAGCAGATTCCGAAAAGGATAAGTATACAGAAGACAGCTGGAATGCTTACCAGGAAGCACTTGCAAATGCACAGGCAGTTCTGGATGATGTGAATGCAACACAGGAAGATATCGACGCTGCACTTGCAGCACTCCAGGCAGCACAGGATGCACTGGTACCTGTTTCCGGTACAGAAGATCCGAATAAGAAACCAGGCACAGACGGACAGGACAACAAGCCGGCTGCAGGCGGAGATGACGGAAAAGGCAGCGGAACTGACGGCAAAGGTAATGGAACTGACGGAAAAGGCAACGGATCCGAAGGACCGGCCAAAGCTGCTCAGACAGGAGATACCACTCCGATTACTGCTGTAGCAGTGCTGCTTGTCGTATCAGCAGCTCTGGCAGGAACAGTTATCTACAGAAAGAAACGCAGCTGAATAAGGAAGACCTGTTCAGAGGTGAAAAGAGAATAACTGAAAAATGAAAACAGCGCCTTCGGCTCTTTTAAAGAGAGCCGGGGGCGCTGTTTTTGTTGGAAAGCTGCCGCAGGGGCAGAGCAGAGAAAAGCTGTTTCCGGATAATGGAAAAAATGGAAAAAGAAAAAAATCAGAGAGTCCTTCGATTTATGGGATTATATTGACAGCCGGTTCCTTTTGGGATATTCTTAATAAGGCTTGATTTGTATCAAATTTTGCAATAAAATCAGGATAGTACGCAAAAAGGAATTGGATAAAATGCATATTTTTGACGTGCACAGTCACATTCTGCCGGGGCTTGACGACGGCGCTTCCTCGGAAAAACAGGCTTTGCTCATGCTGAAGGAAGCCAGACGCCAGGGAATCAGAAGAATAATTGCAACCCCCCATTATTCTGCGTATTATAAAAATGATGATGTGGATCTCATCCGCGGAAAGTGCCGGAAAATCAATCAGATTGCATCCGTACATAAAATAGGTGTATGTGTCTATCCGGGACAGGAGATTCTGTACTCGGAAAGGGTACCGGATATGCTGGCGGAAGGAAAACTTCTGACTCTGGCAGACAGCAGGTATGTGCTGATTGAGTTTTACCCGGGAGCCCCGCGCTCGCTGATTACTCATGCCGCCCGGGAGGTGGCAGGAAGAGGATTCCTGCCGGTGCTGGCGCATGCAGAACGGTATACGGCGCTGCACGAGGCGGAGCATTTTGCAGATCTGGCAGCCCAGGGGGTATATATTCAGATGAATTTCCGGGCGATAGGCGGAAAATGGTATAATGCAATGACCCGCCGCTGCAGAAAGCTTCTGAAAGACGGCAGCGTTCATTTCCTGGGAACCGATATGCACAACATGTCCTCCCGGAAGCCGGAGACAAAAGAGGCGCTTGGCTGGATGCAGAGACATCTGGAAAGAGGGTATGTCCGGGAACTGACCAGTCAAAATGCAGAGAAAATACTGTCAGATCAGAAAATATAGGCAGAAACAGATACAGTACATTATAGAAGAAAAGGAAACGACAACATGGAAAAAGTACATGACGAAGACGCAATGCAGATTGATCTGATGGAGGTGTTCTTCGCCCTGAAGAAAAGGATACTTATTATTGCAGCAGCCTTTCTGGCAGGAGCTGCTCTGGCGGGAGCGTATACAAAGCTTCTGGTAACTCCGGTGTACAGTTCGACCGCAAAGCTCCTTGTATTATCAAAGGAGACCACCCTGACTTCTCTGGCGGACCTGCAGCTTGGCGCACAGCTTGCCAGTGACTACAGTGTTCTGCTCACAAGCCGTCCGGTGCTTCAGGAAACCATTGAAAATCTGGACCTGAATGAGGGGTACGGGGCATTAAGGTCCCATATATCTGTTGTAAATCCGGCGGATACCCGGATCCTCGAAATTACGGTTACAGATCCGGATCCGGAGATGGCAAAAACAATTGTGAATGAACTGGCAGACGTCTCATCAGCCTATATCGGCAGGCAGATGGAAGTTGTTCCGCCGAAAGTGATCGAGGAAGGCGTGGTTCCTTCCGCTCCGACCAGTCCCAATGTAATGAAAAATACCATACTGGGGGCACTGGCAGGTCTGGTGATCGCTGCAGGCATTATTGTAGTCCGGACAATTATAAATGACACCATCCGGTCAGAAGACGATGTTGAGAAGTATCTGGGCATCCCGGTACTGGCTTCGATTCCGGACAGAAAAGACTACATATCCGGCAGAACTTCAAAACAGGCAAAGAAGAAAAAGAGGAGGAAGAGAAGAAAGTGACACCGCAGAAAGTGGTCATGACTGACCCGAAGAAAGAGGATTACTTCTATGAAGAATCCATTAAAATCCTCCGCACGAATATACAGTTTACCGGAATGGATGTTAAGACCATTCTGTTTACCAGCTGTTTCCCCAATGAAGGAAAGAGCGATATTGTATTTCAGCTTGCCCGGGAAATCGGGAACATCGGGAAAAAAGTCCTTATTGTGGACGCGGATATCCGCAAGTCGTCTTTCCAGACCAGATATTCCGTTACCCGGAAAATCGAAGGTCTGTCTCAGTATCTGAGCGGACAGACCGGCGGGGGCAATATTATATACACAACCAATTACAGCAATGTAGATATGGTTTTTGCCGGGCCTACGGCGCCGAATCCGTCGGAACTGCTGGCTCAGGAAGCGTTTTCCGTATTCCTGCGGACCGTAAGAGAACGATATGATTATATCCTGATTGACACGCCTCCGGTGGGAAATATGAGTGACGCTCTGGTTGCCGCCAGATACTGCGACGGAGCGGTCCTGGTAATTGAAAGCGACCTGGTGAGCCAGAAGATCGCGGCAAAAGCAAAAGAAAAGCTGGAAAGAACCGGATGCAGGATCCTGGGGGCAGTGCTGAATAAAGTAGATGTCAGAAAAGACAAATACTACTCAAAGTACACCCATTACTATCATTATGATTCATAGATCAGACAGGTTGCAGACAGAGCAAGGTGAAAGTATGCAGAACAACAGAAACAGAAAGCAGAAAGTCCGTCCGGTATTTGTGATATGTATTCTGGTCATTGCAGCGGCAGCCGGAGTGCTGATCTGGCTGTTTGCAAGAACCGGCGGGAATACCGGGACCGGCCCGGAGGCGTCCGGAGCAGACACTCCATCTGCGGATGTGGTGTGGCAGGGCAGAAATTACAACTATAACGATCACCTGAGCAATTTCCTGTTCATCGGGGTAGATACCCGGGAAAAGGAAACTGCGGATCCCGGCAGCGCGCAGGCCGGGCAGGCAGATGCGCTCTATCTCCTGTCCTGGGACCGGGTAAATGGAGATATTACCGTTATTACTATTCCAAGAGATACCATGACTCAGATCCAGGTCCTGGGACCCGAAGACGAAAGCCTGGGTAAGACAGAAGATCATATCAGTCTTTCCTATGCATACGGCGACGGCGGACATGAAAGCTGCGCTCTTGCAGAAGAGGCTGTTTCAGAGCTTTTCTACGGCCTGCCTGTTCAGGGATACTGCTCCATAAATATGGATGCCCTTCCGGTTCTCACAGACAGCGTGGGCGGTGTTACGGTTACGGTGCCCAATGACAGTCTGGAGAAAGTGGACGGCCGGTTCGCGGAGGGCGCCCAGGTTACTCTGGACGGCGGCGATACGGAGACATTCGTCCGGTACCGCGATACATCTGTCAGCCAGAGCGCTCTGAGCCGTACGGAGCGGCAGCAGGCATACATCCAGGCGTTCGGCCAGGCCGCCGGGGCGGCCTATACAGCTGATCCGGCATTTGTGACAGATCTGTATGAGGCTCTGGAGCCATATATGGTAACCAATATGGGAAATGACCAGTTTGCATCCATTCTGGACAGCCTTGCCTCCGGCAGCAGGACAGAGAACTGGACCGTGCCCGGCAAGGGCGTAAGCGGAGCGTCCTACGATGAATATCATGTGGATGACGATGCGCTGTATGAAAAGATCATAGAAACTTTTTATCAGCCGGAGGAAGAATAGATTTCCGGAGAAATATGTGGTAATATTGTGGAAAAGCCGGCGGACAGGAGAGTGGAAAAAGATGAGGCAGGAAGCCGGGGATAGAATATGAAGAAAAAGAAAGGGCTGATCCTGGTAGCTGCTATTGCAGGAGCGGCTGCCGTTATCTGCGGAATTGCCGGTATCCGGCAGTATCTGGCGGAGCAGGAAGCAGGCGGCGGCTATGATAAAGTCAGGGAAGCGGTCAGAACAGAAGAACCGGAGGAGAAGACGGAGGATCCGGAATCTCCGGAAATCCCTATTGACTTTGACGCACTGCAGAAGAGAAATCCGGACGCATATGCCTGGATCACCGTACCGGGAACGCCCATTGATTATCCGATCCTGCAGGATCCGGATGACAACAGCTATTATCTGACCCATACAGTAGACCGGGAGGAGAAAGCCGAGGGCGCTATCTATACGGAGAATTATAACAGCAGAGACTTTGAAGACGCGAACACACTGATCTACGGCCATGATATGAAAAACGGAACCATGTTCCGAAGCCTCCTGGAGTATCAGGACAGAGCCTTTTTTGACAAGAACAAAGAGATCATTATCTATACGCCGGATGCTGTCAGACATTATGAAATATTTGCGGCATATCCCTACGATAACAGACATATACTCTTAAGCTTTGATTTTACAGACAAGAGTGTATACCGGCAGTATCTGGACCGTATCTTTTCCATCCGGGATATGAACGCGTGCATTGACACTTCCGTGGAAGTGGATACAGATGATAAAATCATTACCCTGTCAACCTGCTATGGCGCCCAGAGAGAAAAACGCTATCTGGTCCAGGCGGTACTGACAGATATAGAACAGAAAAAATAAAAGAGATTCAGAGAAAGGAAGGGAAGTAAAATGAAAAAGAAATTATTCGGAATGATTCTTGCGGCAGTGCTTGTTGTCTCACAGGCCGTGACAGTATTTGCGGCAGGCAGCAAGGAGGCCGGCGTCTCGCCGGCAGGTGATTCAAAAGGCGCTTATACGGTAACAGAAGGAAGCGCGGCAGCATTTTCCTATCTTGAGGGAACGGCAGACGATGTACTGGCCCGGATCCTGGCGGTCAATGAAGGCTCAGCCGGTCTGGACAGCATAGCGGCAAACTTAAGCGGAAAACGGATGGTTACGGATATCTTCAATCTTTCGGAAGTAAACGGCGGAGTGAAAACAGCAGACGGAAAATACCTTGTTACACTTGAAGTTACATCTATTACTTCTTCCATGACAGGCATACAGATTCTCTATTATAATACCGTCACAGGCGAATGGGAAGTTATTACACCGACCGATATCGATTACGCAAACCAGACAGTTACATTTGTCATTGATCAGCTCCCGGCTCCGGTATGTGTGACTGCAGATACGGGGACAGCAGCAGAAGACAGCGGGAAGGGACTCTCTCCTCAGACCGGTGTAACGTCCGGATGGACAATGTGGATCGGAGCGGCTGTGGTACTGGCAGGCATTTCTCTGGCGGCATACAGAAAACTAAAAAAGGATTAAGCATATAAGACATATAAGATAAGACGCGCATGGGGCAGCCTGGGGAAAGGCGGTATGCGCGTCTTAGTCAGGTAACGGGAAAGAAACATACGGAAATAGAGGGGGCTTTTTCTGCAGAGGCAGAGGAAGCGGAAGAAATGAGGAAAATATGAAATATACAAAACGAATAATTACGGCCCTGCTGTTATATGTGGCTGTGCTGGCAATGGGAATCACAGCGGCAGCCAGAAGTGCAGAGATAACTTATCCGGTGAGTACAGTAGAACCGGTGAATGCGGTAATCGCGGCAGCGCTGGTTCTCCTGGCAGGCGGAGTAATCTTTATCCGGCGGCACAGATAGAATACAGTGGCAGAAGAAACAAGAAGAAGAGATTTGATAAGGAGAACGGATAAGGATGAATGAAAAGAAGGAGACACAGGGCCTTCAGTGGATTCACAAAGCCACATTCCTGCTGCTGGCAGATGCGCTGACAATTTTATTTTCCTACTTTGCGGCGCTGCTGCTGCGGTTTGACTTTGCCATGTCTACAATTCCCAGAGAGTATCTGCTGGGCTACATCTGGTCCATGCCTTTCTGGGTTGCGGCGGCGATTGTTGTATTTTACGGCTGCAGGCTGTATCATAGTATATGGCGGCTGGCAAGCGTAGCTGAACTGAGAAGGATTATTCTGGCGTATACACTGCTGATCCCGGTCTATGTAATCGGCGGCCTGTTTATGAAACTGCGGATGCCGCTGTCTTATTATATTATGGGATACATCATCAGCTTCTGTATGACCACAGGGATCCGCTTTTCCTACAGACTGCTGCGGTTTTATATCAACCGGCAGGACAACAGCCGTTCCGAAACCGGGCGGGACCAGGTCATGATTATCGGCGCAGGCCGTGCCGGACAGACTCTGATCAAGGAAATGCTCAGCTCCAGCAAAATGAATGCTCAGGTCTGCTGCATTATTGACGACAATCCGAATAAGAAGGGACGCGTCCTTGAAGGCATCCCCATCGTAGGAAACCGGTATGATATTGTGGACGCAGTGAAAAAGTATGAGATTAACCGGATCATATATGCCATTCCCGCTACTACGGGAAAGAACCGGAAGGATATCCTGAATATCTGTAAGGACACGGGATGCCGGATGCAGACTGTGCCGGGGGTATATCAGCTGGTTAACGGAGAAGTCAGCGTAAGCAAGCTGCGGGATGTGGAGATCACAGACCTGCTGGGAAGAGCTCAGGTAAAGGTCAACAACGACGAGATCCTGGCGGCTATAAAGGGAAAGACTGTACTGGTAACCGGAGGAGGCGGCTCCATCGGAAGCGAGCTGTGCAGACAGATCGCCAAGGCAAACCCGAAAAAACTGGTTATCTTCGATATATATGAGAACAATGCCTATGCCATCCAGCAGGAACTGATCCGGAAATACGGGGATAACCTGAATCTGGACGTGCGGATCGGCTCAGTCAGAAATACGAACCGGATCCGCTGGATGATGGATACATACCGGCCGGACGTTGTATTCCACGCGGCGGCTCATAAGCATGTGCCGCTGATGGAGGACAGCCCCAACGAGGCGATCAAGAACAATGTGATCGGCACATATAAAACCGCCAGGGCTGCAGCAGAGGCCGGGGTGAAGAAGTTCGTCCTGATCTCCACAGACAAGGCGGTGAATCCTACCAATATTATGGGAGCATCCAAGCGTCTCTGCGAGATGGTAGTGCAGATGATGAACCGGAAATGCCCGGATACAGACTTCGTGGCAGTCCGCTTCGGAAACGTGCTGGGCAGCAACGGAAGTGTAATCCCTCTGTTCAAGCAACAGATCGCCGAGGGCGGCCCGGTTACTGTGACGGATAAAAATATTATCCGGTACTTCATGACCATACCGGAAGCCGTATCTCTGGTGCTTCAGGCAGCCTACTACGCTAAGGGCGGAGAAATCTTCGTCTTGGATAT
Source organism: uncultured Ruminococcus sp. (assembly GCA_900553885.1). Classification (GTDB taxonomy): domain Bacteria; phylum Bacillota; class Clostridia; order Lachnospirales; family Lachnospiraceae; genus Mediterraneibacter. The sequence goes on along the minus strand of USFD01000036.1, from coordinate 16,979 downwards.
GGGAGAACCGGTGAAGATTGACGATATGGCGAGAAACCTGATCCGCCTGTCCGGGTACGAGCCGGACGTGGATATTATGATAGAATATACCGGACTCCGGCCGGGGGAGAAACTCTATGAGGAGCTGCTGATGGATGAAGAAGGACTGCAGGAGACAGAGAATAAGCTGATCTACATCGGAAAGCCCATCGAAATGGATGATGAGTGGTTCCAGGAGAAGCTTAAAGAGCTGGATCGGGAGAGTAAAATGGAAGACGGCAGGATCAAGGAGATTGTGGCGGAAATTGTGCCCACGTATCATCCGGATCTGAGCCGCAGATAGCGATTGAGCCAAAATGGATCTAAGGTAAAACAGCACTGGTTATAACAGGACTCCGGAGTTTTCCAAATCGTCGCCCTGCCGCGTTTGGAAAAACCGGACGATATAAGGTATGCGAAGGTCTGCCCGTAAAATACGGACAGAATGGCGAAGCATACCTTTTTTGCCTGAAAAGAACTATATGTGGCAGGGCGTGAAAACTTACAGGAGAATATATATGTGGTATGTCATGCAGGTCCGTACCGGTACTGAAGAGAATATCCGGATACAGTGTGTCCGGAAAATCCCGGCGGAGATACTGGAACGGTGCTTTATTCCTTACTATGAAGAGAAAAAGCGGATCCGGGGCGAGTGGACGGTGCAGAAAAAAGTTCTGTTTCCCGGATATGTTTTTGTGGCGACAGAAGATATGGATCAGCTGTATCAGTCGCTGAAGTCCGTGGCCGGCCTGACGAAACTGATCGGTACAGGCCGGGAAGTGGTGCCGCTCACAGAGGAAGAAAAGCAGTTTATGCTGGACTTAGGAGGAGCGGAGCAGGTGGTGCCGCTGTCGGAGGGAATTATAGAAAACTCTGTAACGAAAATCCGGTCCGGCCCTCTGAAAGGAAGGGAAGGACTGATCCGGAAGATCGACCGGCATAAGCGGAAGGCGTGGCTGGAAGTGGAGATGTTCGGGAGAAAGCAGGAGATAGAGGTCGGGCTGGAGATTGTGGCGAAGACGGTGTGAGGGATAAGAAAAAGAGACTGCAGAAAAATATGCATAAAAGATAAAAGGAAGATTTGGCAAGATGGATATAAAACCTTTTGAATCGAAAGTATGGCTGTCCAGTCCGACAATGCACGGACCGGAGATGGAATATATGAAGGAAGCGTTTGATACAAACTGGATGTCAACAGTTGGCGGGAATATCAACGAAGTGGAGAAAATGGCCTGCCGGAAGGTCGGGTGCGGATATGCTGTGGCACTTTCCGCGGGAACAGCTGCCCTTCACATGGCGGTAAAGCTGGCGGGTGTCCGGCCGGGAGATAAAGTATTCTGTTCGGACATGACATTTGACGCTACAGTGAATCCGGTTGTCTATGAAGGCGGAATTCCGGTCTTTATAGATACGGAATATGATACCTGGAATATGGATCCGGCGGCTCTGGAAAAAGCATTTCAGCTGTATCCGGATGTGAAAGTCGTTGTTATGGCCCACCTGTACGGAACACCGGGAAAGCTGGAAGAACTGCAGAAAATCTGCAAAAAACACGGCGCGGTAATAATAGAAGACGCGGCAGAATCTCTGGGGGCATCCTACAAGGGAAAGCAGACCGGAAGCTTTGGAACATATAACTGCATCTCTTTCAACGGAAACAAGATCATTACAGGCTCTTCCGGGGGAATGCTTCTTACAGATGATAAAGCGGCAGCAGAAAAAGTAAGAAAATGGTCTACCCAGTCCAGAGAGAACGCACCCTGGTATCAGCATGAAGAACTTGGCTATAACTACAGGATGAGCAACGTAATCGCCGGTGTTGTGCGGGGCCAGTTCCCCTATCTGGAGGAACATATCGAGCAGAAGAAAGCAATTTATGAAAGATATAAAGAAGGTTTCAGGGACCTGCCGGCAGAGATGAATCCGTATGACGGGAAAAACAGTGAACCGAACTTCTGGCTCAGCTGTATGCTGATTAAACCGGAGGCAATGTGCAGACAGGTAAGAGGAGAACGGGAAGCCATTTACATAACGGAACCGGGAAAATCCTGCCCGACAGAGATATTGGAGACTCTGGCAAAATATAATGCAGAGGGAAGGCCGGTCTGGAAGCCGATGCATATGCAGCCGATCTACAGGATGAATGGATTTGTCACAAGAGAGGGAAATGGCAGAGCGGTGACCAATGCCTATATTGACGGCGGCGCGGTTGGAAAAGACGGAAGGCCGCTGGATGTGGGGATGGACATATTCCAGAGAGGACTGTGCCTGCCCAGTGATAATAAAATGACGGCGGAGGAGCAGGAGAAAGTGATTGAGATTGTGAAGGGATGTTTCCGGTAAGATGAGTAAATGGAAGAAAACAGTATCTGTAATACTGACTGCGGCAGCAGGCGGCGCGGCAATATACACTGTCAGGAAAAAATATAAAGAAAAAAAAGCCGCAGCGGAAGATAAGCCGGAGGCGCGGGGACACAAGCAGGGATTTTATGAAAAGTATATCAAACGCCCGCAGGATTTCTGCTGCGCGCTGGCTGCAATTATTGTTCTGTCACCGGTCATGGCAGTTACAGCTCTTCTGGTGAGACTGAAGCTGGGCTCTCCGGTTTTATTTAAGCAGGAACGGCCCGGGCTGAACGGAAAAGTGTTTACTTTATATAAGTTCCGTACAATGACAGATGAAAAAGACAGCGAGGGAAATCTCCTTCCGGATGAGGTAAGGCTTACTTCCTTCGGGAAAATGCTCAGATCTACAAGTCTGGATGAGCTGCCGGAACTTTTCAATATCCTGAACGGCGATATGTCAGTAGTAGGACCAAGGCCACTGCTGGTCAAATATCTGCCTCTGTATAATGAACATCAGGCAAGACGCCATGAGGTGCGTCCGGGATTTACCGGATATGCACAGGTGCATGGGAGAAATGCTATTTCATGGGAAGAGAAGTTTGATCTGGATGTGGAATACGTGGATCATGTGTCGTTTATCGGGGACTGGAAGATCATTTTTCAGACAGTGAAGACCGTGCTGAAGAGGGAAGGAATCAGTTCGGAGACGGCGGCGACGATGGAAGAGTTTAAAGGGAGTGAGTAAATGGGCCGGTTATTTATTGTCGGGTGCAGCGGGCATGGAAAAGTAATTGCCGATATTGCATTAAAACAGAATAAATACGACAAATTGCTGTTCCTGGATGACAATCCGAAATCTGATAATTGTCTGGGAATTCCTGTTGCAGGAAGCAGTACATATGAAAATATTACTTCTGAAGATGAAATCATCGTTGCAATCGGGAATCCGGATATTCGTCAGAAACTGCAGGAAACGTATTCAAAAAAGGGCTTTAAAATTGCGACTCTGATTCATCCGGACGCTGTGATCGGAACCGGAGTAAAGATTGACGAGGGAACTGTGGTTATGGCCGGCGCTGTAATCAATCCGGATGCTGTGGTTGGAAAAGGCGTTATTATAAATACAGGCGCCACAGTAGATCATGATGATGTGATCTGTGATTATGCACATGTCTCAGTGGGCGCCCATATAGCCGGTACTGTTACAATCGGAAAATCTACATGGATCGGAGCAGGCGCGGTGGTGAGTAATAATCTGCATATATGCGGCAGAGTAATGGTTGGCGCAGGGGCTGCAGTTGTTAAGAGTATAGAGGAACAGGGAATATATGTGGGGGTTCCTGCGAGGAAGATAAAATGAAGATACTGATATTAGCAAACAATGATGTGGGATTATACAAATTCAGAAAAGAACTGATACAGGAATTAATTCGTCGGGGAAACAAAGTAATTGTTTCGCTTCCTGATGGAGAATTAATACCAGATATCAGGAAGCTGGGGGTAAAAGTTATACTGACTGATGTAGACCGCAGAGGAATCAATCCACTGACGGACCTGAAACTTCTGATACGATATTTTCGTATGGAAGTAACTTTGAAACCGGATCTGGTTATTACATATACAATCAAACCAAATGTATATGGCGGACTTGTCAGCAGAATATTGCATATACCATATGCGGAGAATATCACCGGACTGGGAACGACATTTCAGACAGAAAATTTTGTCAGGAAATTGGTCTGCTTTCTTTATAAAATAAGCAGCAAACATGCCAAAGTAGTTTTCTTTGAAAATGAGGAAAATAAACAGACATTTCTGGATAATCATCTGATCAGAGAAGAACAGGCCTGCAGACTGAATGGGGCAGGAGTAAATCTGGAAGAGTATCCTTATACAGAGTATCCGGATGAAAATGAACCGATTCGATTTCTGTTTATTGGGCGGGTAATGAAAGAAAAAGGTGTAGATGAATTATTTGAGGCGGCAAAAAGGATTAAGAAAGAATATCCGGATGTTCTCTTTGATATAGTCGGGCCAATGGAAGATGAGTATGATTCTGTTTTGAAGAAGCTGGAGGAAGACGGGATTATTACGTACTACGGGTATCAGAAAGATGTGAGGCCGTTTATTGCAAGATGTCATTGCTTTGTACTGCCGTCCTGGCATGAGGGGATGGCGAATACTAATTTAGAAAGCGCGTCATCCGGAAGGCCGGTCATTACCAGTAATATCCCAGGGTGTATGGAAGCTGTTGCAGATAATATGTCAGGTTTTCTTTGCAAAACTGAAAATTCAAATGATTTGTATGAAGTGATAAAGAAATTTATTGAATTGCCATATGATGAGCGTAAGACTATGGGATTGGCAGGGAGAAAGCGTATGGAAAAATTTTTTGATAAGAAAAAAATCGTTGCAAAGACCATGGATTTTTTGCAAAGATCTTTGACTGTTTGTGGTGGGAAACTGAATCATTAAAGGGAAAATTTACAAATGTTTGACATAATTGGATTACAAGCGTAAAAAGAAAAAAATATATATTAATCCATACATACTACTAATACAGCTAAAAAATGGAAGGATTTATAGATGTATCTTAGTTTTATTGTACCAGTCTATAATGCAGAAAAATATTTAAAAAAATGTGTGGAAAGTATTTTGAATCAGACATTTCAGGATTTCGAAGTGATTTTTATTGATGATGCTTCCACAGATAAAAGTTTGGATATCCTGAATTCCTACGCATATGATAAACGAATTAAAATAATAACAAAAGCAAATGAAGGGGTTTCTCTGGCCAGAAATTGCGGTTTAGAATTAGCCAGAGGAGAATATCTTATGTTTGTTGATGCAGATGACTGGATTGACAAAAATACATCTGAAGTAATGGTTGATGTAATTAAAAAGAAACAGGCGGATGTCGTATTTTGGCCTTATATAAGAGAATTCGAAAATCGTTCTTTGGAAAAGAAAATATATGATGAAGAAGAAATTATTTTTAACACTAAGGAAGTAAGAGATAAATTGTATCGGCGTTTTATTGGTTTAGTGGGAAATGAGCTAAAAAAACCGGAAAATGCAGATGCACTATGTACTGTATGGGGGAAATTATATAAAAGAAGTATTATTGAAGAAAACCATATTCGTTTTCAGGATATTCGTGAAATTGGCACATATGAAGATGGGCTTTTTAATTTGTATTATTTTCGCCATGTACATAAGGCTGTATATCTAAATAAATATTACTATCATTATAGAAAATATAATGATAAGTCAATCACAACAAGATATAATTCAGAGTTATGTGCGGAATGGAATAGACTTTTTGATAAAATGGAAGAATATATACATGATAATAAGCTCTCGGAATTATATCAGGATGCTCTTAATAATCGGATAGCCCTAAGTATTTTAGGACAGAGTCTAAATATTGCCGCTTCGGATAAAACACATAAAGAAAAAGTGGAACTAATTAGAGACATACTTTATACACCCAGATATAGAAATGCATATAAAAAACTTAAAATAAAATATTTTCCAAGTTATTGGAAAGTATTTTATTGGGCGGCAAAACACAGACAAACTTTTTTAGTGTATATGCTGATAGTGATAATTCAGATGATTCGGAAGTAGAAATGATAATTATTAAAGAAAGGAAATATGGTGTTTGAATTCCTATATACACCACATAAAACAGTGAATGAAAAATGAATCAAGTATTATTCAGTATAATTGTACCTGTATATAAAGTTGAAGACTATTTGGATAAATGTATTTCCAGTATCGCCAACCAAGAATATGAAAATTATGAAATTATTCTTGTGGATGATGGATCACCGGACAAGTGTCCTGAAATTTGCGATAACTGGGCCAAAAATAAGGAACATATTAAAGTGCTGCACAAAAAAAACGGTGGATCAAGTAGTGCAAGAAATTCTGGTGTGCGTCATGCAAGGGGAGAATACATAATATTTGTCGATAGCGATGACTATTGGAATAATAATTCGGCATTATCTATGATTTCTGAGACTATACAACGTGTAAAAGAAGTCGATGCAATCGTATTTAATAATATCGATTATTCTTGCATATCAGAAGAAAGTGTTATATGTAATAGGAAATATGATATTAGATTCATGGAAAGCGCAGATAAAAATGATGTATTGAAATATTTATTTACTAATCATCTTTTTCCCGGAGCAGCGTGGGTTACGGTAACTAGAAGAGAGTTTTTGTTAAAGAATAAAATAGAATTTATAGAAGGTATCAAGGCAGAAGACATAGACTGGCTTCTAAATGTTTATCTGCACGCTGATAAATTTTCAGCTTTGAATCAGGCTTTTTATGTATATCGTAAATATAGGAATGATTCTGTTACAGGAACTGCAGATGTAAAATCTATAGATGATATTTTGTGTACACTTGATATTTGGAGCGAGCGATTGAAAGATAATCGGTATGACGAGATACGTGATGCTGTATATGGCTATCTAAGCACCCACTATATGTGTGCAGTTTTGGTATATGATAAAATAAATACAGTAGACAAAAATTCATGTAAAAACAAATTGAAAAGTTATAAAAAAATCTGCAAGTATAGCAATTCATCGGGTATAAAATTAGTTAGATTATTGCCGTTATCCTTACTTAGTAAGTTATTGAATATGTATAGAAGAAAAAGAAAATATTAGATGAGGATAATAAACAAATGAAAATTTTAATTATATCTGCAGAAGTCTGGCGCGACGATACAAATGGGGGAAACGTACTTTCAAATATTTTTGGCGGAACAGGATATGAATTTGCTCAGATTTACTGCAACCCTGGTAATCCGTCAAATTTTTTATGCAAATCTTATTATCAGATGACGGATAGTATGATGATAAAAAGTATATTGAAAAAGGGAAAGCCGGGGAAAATATTAGAGTTTAATAATTATCCGACAGATGAAATGGGGTACGCCGCCAATTCTCAAACTTTACCGGAAGTTGAAAATAAGAAATTCTATAACTTTTTCAGAGGTCATAGAATGGAGATTTTTTATATAATAAGATCTCTTATATGGAAGTTGGCAAAATGGGATACAGTTGAACTAAGGAATTTTATTACGCAATTTAATCCGGATCTGATTTTTGCACCGTGCTATGCTTCACATGAGTTACTTGCAATTGATCGAATGGTTAAAGAAGTATGTAACGTGCCAATGATTTCATATATATCTGATGACAATTATGGATTAAAGCAATTCAGATTATCACCGTTTTATTGGATGAATCGTTTTGTCTTAAGAAAAAATATGCGGAAAACTTTTAAGCAATATGATCTGGTTTATACAATGACAGAGGAACAGAAAGATGAATATGAAAAGGCGCTTCACTGTAACATGAAAATATTGAGGAAAAGTGGCGATTTTTCTAAGGTGAAGAAAAAAGAAACTGTGAATAGACCTATCCGTTTAATATATGCAGGGGGCATTTATTGCGGAAGATGGAAAACTTTAGCTGAGATTTCAAAAATACTTAAGATAATTAATAGAGATTCTATAAAAATTGTATTAGATATATATACGGGAAATGCACTTTCGGATAAACAGAACGCAGCTTTAAATGACGGAGTTAACAGTATAGTTCACAGGAGTATTACACAAGAAGAATTGAAAAAAAGGTATTCTGAAAGTGATATTGCCCTTCATGTTGAGTCTTTTGAGCTAAAATATAAGCTGCTGACGAGATTATCATTTTCCACAAAAATTATTGATTGCATGACGAGTGGATGTGCAGTGATGGCCATATGCTGGAAAGAACATTCAGGCTTTAGGTATTTAAAGAATAATAATATTGCAATATGTATAGATGATATAAAAAAGATTGATCAAACACTACGTATGATTTTAAAAAATCCGTCATGTCTTATAGAGTATGCAAATAAAGCAATAGAATTTGGGAAAATTAATCATGACCATGAAAAAATAAAAAAATCATTTATGGGAGATTTGGAATCCTTTGTGAAAAATTGAGGGAAAATATGAGAGTTTTACAGATAAATGCAGTATATGGACATGGAAGTACTGGCAGCATGGTCAAAGAGCTGCATGAATATTTAAAACAGAACAATATAGAATCATACGTTGCCTGTTCTCAAGGCTGTAGTGACTTAGAGCCACATGAATTTGTAATAGGGACAGTTAATGATGTTAAATTTCATTCTGTAATGGCAAGAGTAAGTGGATTGCAAGGATATTATTCAAATAAAGCGACAGAAAAATTATTAAGATTTATGGATAAAATCAAGCCGGATATTGTTCATCTTGGAAATCTGCATTCTAATTACCTGAACGTAATTAAACTATTAAATTATTTAGGGGATAGAAATATCGCTACTGTTATTACATTGCATGATTGCTGGTTTTATACAGGAAAATGTACTCACTATACAAAGGCCGGCTGCTATAAATGGAAAGCAAGTTGCGGTAATTGTCCGCAATTAAAAAAAGATATTCCGACATGGTTTTTTGATAAAACTAATAAGATGCTGATGGATAAGGCATCCTGTTATAAAAAAATGAAAAGATTAGCCGTAATAGGGGTATCTAAATGGATAACGAATGAAGTATACAGCTCTATTTTACAAAATGCAAATATAACTGAAACTATATATAACTGGGTTGATTTAGATGTATTCAGGCCTAAAAAAATGGAGGCCGATCAAATGCGTAGGAAGCTTGGACTCCAAGGGAAATTTATTATATTGGGTGTGTCATCTATGTGGAGTGATTTAAAAGGATTATCAACTTTTTATAAATTATCCGGACTTCTCAATGACGATGAGATCATTATTTTAGTAGGCCGTTTGAATGAGGAAAAAATGCCTTCTAATATAATTCATATACCAGAGACTCAAAGTGTTGATGATCTGGCAACTTATTATTCCATGGCTGACGTTTTTTTACAGATGTCACCTGAAGAATCATTTGGTAAAGTTGTAGTTGAAGCGCTGTCTTGTGGAACCCCTGTTATTTCGATAGATTCAACTGCTAATGCGGAGCTTGTTGGTAAGGGAACAGGTTTTGTTTCACATAATGCGAACGTTGATGATATTTATCATTACATTAATATTATCAGGAAAACTGGAAGTTATAAATATGCTGCTGCATGTAGAGATTATGCCAGAAAAAATTTTATGATAACAAAGCAATTAAGCAAATATCTGGATATATATTATTCTCTTTTAAATTCTTAAATAGGGTAGGAAAGCATGATTTATTACATAAATATTTTTTTAGAAATTGTTGTTGGAGCAATTATCTTATATGGGGTATATGATGGCTCGGATTTGTTTGGTCAGAGAGCCATGTCTCTTACCCGAAAAAAAATATATTGTATATTTGCAGGTAGTTTATGGATACTTATTTCCGGGTTGCGAAGTCTGACAGTTGGTTCCGATACCGACTCTTATTATATATCTTATAATTCTGTAAAAAACATTAATATATCTGAGCTTGTTGATGATATTTATGGAAGATATATATTACACCAAGATATAAGGGATCCGGGATATAATTTATTTGTTAAATTAACGCAAATCATAACAGAAAATTATCAAGTATATTTGATAATTATAGCAATTATATTTATGGTGCCATTTATTATTTGGGTAATTAGGGAATCTAAAAATCCTATTATAAGTTTTGTATTGTATTCAAGTTTATTTTATGCTTTTTTTTCAATTACAGGTATAAGACAGACAATTGCAACGGCTATGGTTGTACTTATTGGAGATAAATGGATAAAAAATAAAAAGCTGGTGGCTTTTATTATTATATGTTTATTAGCTTCAACCATTCATTATTCAGCGCTTATATTTATTCCGTTTTACTTTCTGAGCAGAATACCAGTGACAAAAAAAAGCATTTGTGGATGGACGTTTGCAATAATATTAGCTTTTATTTTCAGAAATCAGCTCAAAACTGTATTTATCGATCTGTCAGGTTATACCGAGTATTCTGAAGATTATGCAGGCGCGGGAACTTTTATGTTTACTATATTGCTAGTTGCGTTGTTTATATTGAGTATAATTTCGTACAAAAGAGATTATGATCTAAAAACAAATAACAGGTTTTATATCGCATTATATTTAGCACTCTTTTTTACGCCTTTAACCTGGATTAATCCAAGCTCAATGAGAATAGTTCAATATTTTTCGATTTATTTAGTTTTTTTAATCCCGGAAATGATAGAGAGTGTATTTGATGAAAAAAGTAAAAAAATTGCAACAATAGTGGTAGTCGGATTGTTGGTAATATTGTTGATTAGAAGTCAACCTTCTTATAGCTTTTTCTGGCAGGACTCAATGTTGAGGTAAAAGGTGAACAGATGAAATATTTTGGATATTATGCTGATGGTGAGAGAGCAAAAGAATCGAACTGCACATTAGCTGCAGTCAATAAAATGTCTTATATAGCTGAAGTGATCGCATTTGTTTCTGGGAAAGCAGAGATAATATCAAGAGCAACAAGGAAAGAATCACCTCAGAAAAATGAAATTGTTAATATAAATGAAACACAAACGATTCAGTATTTTGCAAGTACTCCACATAATTGGAAGATAAGCAGATTTTTGTGCCGGCAGATAGACAGAATACGATTTGTTGTCTGGATGTTAAAAAATATTAAGAAAAGTGAAAAGGTTCTGGTTTATCATTCTCTTGGTTATATGAATGAAATTAATTTTGTTCACAAGATTAAAAAATTTAAACTTATATTGGAGGTTGAAGAGATATATTCTGATGTGACAGGGAAAAAATATATGAGGAAAAAGGAAGTTAAATTCTTGCAGCGGGCAGATGCATATATTTTTCCAACAAAACTTCTGAGTGACGTTGTTAATCCTAATGGTAAACCGGAGGTGATTATTCATGGTACCTATCAGGTGGAACCAGATGAAAAATGTGACTTGTTCCATAAGAATTTGCAGAACGAGCGCAAGCAGACAATTCATTGTGTATACGCAGGTACGTTAGACCCAAGAAAAGGTGGCGCTGTAGCCGCCGCTACTGCCGTCAAATTTTTGTCTCCTGATTATCATATACATATTCTCGGTTTTGGGTCAAAGAAAGATATACAGGAGATAGAGGACTTGATTGCAAAAATTTCATTAGATAGTAGCGCCAAAATTACTTATGATGGTGTATTATCAGGAAAACAGTATATTCGTTTTATACAGAGCTGCGATATTGGTCTAAGCACACAGGAGCCAAATGCTGCATTTAATGGGTCATCCTTTCCAAGTAAGATCCTTTCATATATGGCGAATGGGCTTCGGGTAGTGAGCATTAGGATTCCTGCAATTGAGACTTCTGCTGTCGGGAATATGGTGTTTTATTATGATAAACAGACTCCGGAAGATATAGCAAAAGCTATTATGAGTATAGATTTAAATGATAAATATGATAGTAGAGAGTATATTAGACAACTTTCGGATCAATTTGAAAAAGATATGAAAAAATTATTGACTGATTAAGGAGAAAAGCGATGGAACACTGGAAAGTGAATGTACCGGTTTATCTGAATTTTTTTAATAGACCGGATACATTTCAATATGTATTCGAGGCAGTCAGGGAGGCAAAGCCATCTGTGCTGTTTTTATCTTGTGATGGGGCAAGGGAGAACCGTTCCGATGATATTGATAATATCAAGAAATGCCAGAAAATTGCAGAAAATATTGATTGGGAGTGCAAAGTATATAAGAATTATTCGGATAAAAATTTAGGTTGTGGTATGAGAATGTATTCAGGTATTTCCTGGGCATTTAAATATGTGGATAGATTAATTATTTTTGAAGATGATTGTATACCACATCAGGATTTTTTCCGATTTTGTGAAGAATTGCTTGAGCGATATAAAGATGATAACCGTATACATATGATTGATGCAATGAATCATCTAGGTATATATAATGAGACTCCGAACAGTTACTTTTTCGGACCAGGTTGCTGCTGGGGATGGGCTACTTGGAAAAGAGCGTGGGATAATATGGATTTTTATCTTTCTTTTATGGCAGATGATTATTCAATGCGTTGTGTAGAACGTAAGTATCCATTTTACCAGAATGCAAGGCAGGAAGGAAGAGAACGTTTGGAAAAACTTAATGCAGGTGAAAAATTGACATCCTGGACATTTCAAAGTGGTATGGCTATGGCATTACAGGCACAAATGGCAATTGTCCCTAAAATGAATTTAATAACCAATATTGGGCTTACCGCAGATAGTGAACATGCCGTAAATAATCTGAAAAAACTGGATCATAAAACGAGAGAATATTTCAATGCTGAAACCTATTCTATTGCATTTCCGCTGAAACATCCTCAATATATCGTAGAAGACTGGAATTATTATGACCGGGTTCAAAAAAAATTTAAGCAAACAATTGTGTCTAAAATAGAAGGATATTGCAGAAGAATTATTTTTGCAGAAAAGGGAGAATGGAAGAATGTAATTGGAAAGATAAAGAAAAAGGTAAAACGTAGATAAACGGAGGCTAGATTCAGGTGAAAAAAATACTTATTTCAACGTATTGTCATTGGACGAGCTTTGGCTCTATTCTACAATCATTCGCCCTTCAACATGTGATTAAAGCAATCGGCGCAGAACCAGCGACTATTACCTTTGCATCTGAGGAGCAGGTTCCAGTGATGAAGAGGGTGAAACCTGGACTGAATATGGAGAACGCAAACTTTTTTTTCCGAATAATGAATAAGGAAAAGCTGGAGAAAGGCAGGGTTCGGTGTTTTCAGTTTATGGACGAAAGAATCAATAGAATCACAGTTTCTTCCAAAGATCAACTCCCAAATGAGCTTCCTTCTGCAGATATTTATATTGCTGGAAGTGATCAAATCTGGCATCCAGTACTCTGCCGTGGGGATTCTTTCCTTGACTACGCTCCTATAGATAAAAAGAGAATATCTTATGCGGCTAGTATGGGAGTGTTGGATATTCCGCCGGAGAATGAGAAAAAATTTGCAGGGCTGTTGAAAAACTTTGATTCCATTTCTGTCCGTGAGGAAGATATGATTCCTGTTATTCAGAAGTATACCGATAAGCCTGTTTTACAGCATATTGATCCTACTTTTTTGATTTCTGCAGCGGATTGGAGACAGTATGAGAGTGTCTATGATATTAAAAAACCATATATTTTGGTTTATGCACTTTACTGGGATCGAATTTTGAACGACTATTTAAAAAAATTGCACAAAAATACAGGGTATCAAATTGTTAGTATTCAAGATGCTATCAGACCAATTTATGCCAATAAACGGATAATAGATGCTGGACCGGCAGAATTCCTGTGGCTGATTGATCATGCGCAGGCGGTTGTAACATCCTCTTTTCATGGAACAGCATTTTCTGTGATTTTTAATAAACCTTTTTATCCTGTCCTAAATCCTAACGCACCGTCCAGGATTAACAGTCTTTTGAAAATATTGCATGTTTCTACTGCTTCTAAGTTGGATATGCTGATGGATTTTTTACCGGATTACAAGATAGTAAATACTTGTATTAAACAAGAAAAGCAGCGAAGCATAGACTATTTAAGGAGGGAAATTTTTAGTAATGAATAATATTTCTCGATTCCAAAAATGCGCAAACTGTGGTGCATGCGTGAACATATGTCCAGTTAACGCGATTCGTGTAGACAGGGAAAATTTATATTATTCACTTTATATAGATGAATCTCACTGTGTTGCTTGCGGAAGATGTATAGATGTCTGCCCGGTGAATAACCCTTCGAAAACACAAAATCTTATTGCGGGATATATCGGTTATATGGACGACAATTCTGTCCTTTCCAGTAGTTCTTCTGGTGGTCTTTTTCATGCAATTGCACAGTTGGTTTTGGATAGTGGTGGAATAGTATTCGGCGCTGCCTTTGCGGAAGATCAGCATTCTGTTGTATTCCGCAGTACGGACGACATTGCGCTGTGTGATTTGCAAAAAAGCAAGTATGTGGAAAGCGAGATAGGTGATTCTTTTCGAAAAATCAAAATGGAATTGATAAATGAGCGCAATGTTTTATTCTGCGGGTCTCCTTGCCAGGCTGCCGGATTAAAACGTTTTTTGGGCAAAGAATACGATAATTTAATTGTTTGTGATTTTTCCTGTGGAGGGCTTCCTTCACATCAGATGTATGACCAGTATTTGAACCATTTAGAAAAACGCTTTTCTTCAAGAGTCAAATATGTTGATTTTCGCCCTAAAAATTTTGGATGGAATACACATTCTATCTACATTCGGTTTCAAGATGGACGGGAATACACAAGATTGGCTACTTTGGATCCGTATTATAAAGGTTTTTTGAAGTCGCTTACCAAAAGAGATTATTGCTATGAATGTGATTTTGCGGACAACCATGCAGCAGATATTATCCTTGCAGATTTTTGGCTGTATAAGCAGCTATCCAATATGGACAACCAAAATAGAGGGATTTCTCTTGTACTTACTAATTCAGAAAAGGGCGAAAAAATTATGCAAAAACTGATATCAAAGTTAGTATTAGAATCGATCTCCTTAGAGAAAGGGGCTTATAATATCAGGAATGGTCATTTACCCCAGCAAGTGATAGACAGACATATGAAATTTGTGAAACTGGTCAAGAAAAAGGGTTTTATATATGCTATTAATGCGGAAGTTCCCACTCCTTTTTGGAAAAACTGGAAACAATGGGTTAAGCAACTAATTAAGAGGAAAAGGTATGAATAATCAAAAGAAAATCGGAGTCAGCATATCCTATTTAAATCTAGTATTGGGTACTGTGACCAATATTTTCCTTACACCTTTTATTATTAGGGCGCTGGGAGATGAAGGATATAGTATTTATAAGGTAATGCAGTCCTTTGCCGGCCCGCTTGCAATGTTTAACTTAGGCGTTTCGACAATTGTTGCAAGAGCAATTGTAAAATATGATACACTAGGTGAACATAACCTGCAGGAAAAGCAAAATACACTGGCGCTGGCTATGCTTACATCTATGATTATGGCAGTGATTGTTGCAATTATCGGTAGCGTGATGTGTGTTATGATACCTTCCATCTATGGCACAAATTATTCTGCTGGAATGATTCGGAAAGGACAAGTTATCTTTTCTATTTTTGTCCTTTCTACAATATTTCACATTCTAACGGATGCATTTAACGGTTGTGCAATTGGTCATGAACGTTTTGCATTCAATTCTGGACTCTCGCTTTTGAAGAATCTTTTGAGGGTTCCTTTGATTGTGATTGTTTTAAAACTTGGTTTTGATGCGGTGGCTGTTACTTTGGTAGATTGTTTGATTGCAGTTATCATTTTTTTGTTATCAGCAGGGTACTCATTATTTGTATTGAAAGAATATCCGAAACTTACGTATATTGCAAAAAGAGAGTTATTGGAGATGCTGTCGTTCTCGTTAGCAATACTGTTGCAAGCGATTGTTAATCAAGTAAATAATAATGTAGATACAATGCTTTTAGGTGCAATGGTTCCGGAAAAATGGATCATTACTATGTATTCGTCCGCATTGCTTGTGTATGGAACCTATAATTCCATTGTTTCGGTTTTGTCTACATTCTTTTTGCCAAAGGCAACACGGTTAGTTACAACTAATGCATCTGGCGAAGAACTTACGGATTTTGTAATTAAACCGGGACGTTATCAGGCAATGATTGCAATTGCAGTTGTTTCTGGTTTTGCGGTTCTGGGAAAAGAGTTTATATCTATTTGGATTGGAGAGAAGTATATTGATGCCTACTATATTATTCTCTTTTTAATCATTCCAGTGACTGTACCGCTTGTTGAGAATGCAGCTGTTTCTATCTTGGATGCCACATTAAAGAGATTGTTCCGCTCTATTGTTCTCGTAATTATGGCTGTGGTAAATGTAATTGTGTCGGTGATACTGATAAAACGATTTAGCTTTTGGGGAGCCGCAATGGGAACATTTCTTTCGCTTTGTGTTGGACATATTTTCCTCATGAACTGGTATTATGCCCGGACATTTAAAATGAACATAGTGAGAATGTTTGCATCGATTTTCAGAGGGCTTCTTCCAATGGGGGTGCTTGCCGGGATCATTTGTGTTCCACTCACTACATGGGGAGAAAATGGAGTTATAAATTTCTTAATTAAAGGTGTTGAGTTTTTGGCGATTTATTGCATTCTAATTTGGAAATGGGGACTGCAGCAGGACGAGAGGGACTATATCAAAAATACATTACACATTGGAAGATAATATTAAAAAAATATAAGACATACTAATTCTTATAGCAATGAAGTATGAAACTATTTTCGCAAATATAAAAATCTATTGCCTTAATATGATCTGAAAGAATGTTTCCACGGGGCATGAGGGAATCTTTCGTCGTAAGCACACTTTTTGGCTGTGATGGTCATAAATATTCTTAGCGGGATTGATGAGAAAAATCACTTTGACGAAGAAGATTTATAGTTTAATTTTGAGTAAATATGGAGGAGAGCTTATGTAGGTAGAACTTTCATTTTTGTTGCCAGTATATAATGTAGCATCTTTTATAGAGGAGACCAGCTATGAAAAGTCAAGTATAAATTAGCAAAAAATTTCTTTTAGGTA
>USFD01000035.1 GCA_900553885.1 uncultured Ruminococcus sp. | reverse complement strand
AAGACCGCTGGATCATATTTGTTTCAATCACATAGACAATTGCGTCTTCATCTGACAGGTTCTCTTTCACAATGGCAGGAATTTTGTCAATCCCCGCCAGCATCGCCGCCCTTTGCCGATTATGGCCGGAAAGCATCTCATACCCATCTTCCTGTTTCCGGACGATCACCGGATTCAAAACTCCATGCTCCCGTATGCTCTGAACCATATCTTCCAGCCGCTCTCCTTCATACATCCGAAAAGGATGGCCATGAAACGGTTTGACCGCATCCAGCGGCAGGTACTGGAGATCGTTTCCGGACTCCGTCTTTGCTTCACCTGCCGTCATCATATCTACAGCATCAAATATTTTTCTTTTAGGTGCGTTAGCTTTCATATGCGATTACCTCCTCTGCCAGCTGCTCATAAGCTCTGCACACTTTACTCCCGGGTGCATACTCGATCAGCGGCTCGCTATAATAAACAGATTCCCCAACCTTCACCGTGTTCGGAATCTTACTGCCGAAAATATGGATCTGTCCCTGGAAGGTTTCCGCCACCTGTTCCGTGATTGTCTTACACAGAATTGTCCTGGCATCACACATCGTAAGCAGGATTCCTGCTATCTCTAATTTTCCGTTAAGACGGCTCTTTATCTTTTTCACCGTTTTAAGGAAGTCCTGCAGTCCCATCATCGCCAGCAGTTGCGGATTCACAGTTACGATTACTTCATCCGCCGCTGCCATAGCATTTATATTCAGCGCCCCTAAAGACGGACAAGTATCGATCAGGATATAATCATAATCATTTTTCAGCGGTTCCAAAACCGCTGCCAGCATCCTTTCTGATCCCATCTCCAGTCTCAGTTTCGCCTCCGCTGCAGAAAGACCGATGGATGACGGGATAAAATATACACCTTTTCTTTCCCGGATATAAGTATCCTGTTCCGGAAATTCTTCATCCTCAATCGCAGCCATCAGCAGATCTCCGATCGTCACATCAGCATCTTCCACCCCAAAGCAGGTAGTCAGATTGGCCTGCGGATCAAAATCCACAGCCAGTACCTTCTTGCCGTATTTTCGCAGGGAGTATGCCAGATTGAACGCAGTCACAGTTTTACCGACACCGCCCTTCATTGCTCCGATCATAATGATTTTCCCCATTCTTTCACGCCTCCTTTTTCTCATCATCGCCATACTGCTTCATTCTTTCTGCTACGAACTGGGCATGTAGCTTTTTCTTTTCTGATGCCAATCTCTTCTGCAAAAGCTTTGTCTCCTTCTCCATAAATGACTCCTCTGCCTCCTTCAGCGCTGCCCATTCGTCATCAGGAGTAATAACAATCCTGCCGTTCTCACAGCTGACAGAAACATATCCGCCGATATCAAACCCCAACTCCCTCAGCCACTGCCCTTTCAGCACGATTGCCGGTGTTGCTTTATAGTTGTAACCGCTTGTTTCATGAATCTTCATATTTCTGTATGCCTTACTTTTCTTCATCAAATTTCCTCCATCGATTGTCTGATCATGGATACCCTTCCGGCATCCAGCCGCTTGAATAATAAAAAGGACCTCAACCTGCCAGGGAGCATGGATGCCCCGCAGATTAAAGTCCTATTTTGCTAAAATAGCATCACCCCGCCTTCATGAAGGCATCTCTCGTCCATTCGGGGCCTGGAACCCCTCCGCCTTCGCAGTGCAGGTATTCGATTGTAAATTCGGCGCCGTCCTCACATCTCAACCTTCCAGTAACAGGTCAAAAAAATAGGACTTGGTCAGGAAGCCTTTAAAATCGGTCTTCTTCTGACTTGTCCTATTATATCGTACTCATCCACAGTTATCATGGAAATCTCTGTATGACAGGCAAAATCAAGAAAGCGGGGCGTTTCCAGCCGCTCCGGCGCTGCATAGATGATCTGATACCGGCCTGATTCTGCCAGCTCCAGCGCTCTGCTGATCTGAGTCTCGGTAAGAGAGCTGTTAATATAAGCCGCATGTACACCGGCTTCATTCAGCGCCTTTACCTGATCCATCATCAGCGAAATCAGAGGGGACACTACTACAGTAATTCCCGGCATTAGAAGCGCCGGCAGCTGATAACACAGTGATTTTCCCGCTCCGGTAGGCATCACTGCCAGTACGTCTCTGCCGGCCAGAATCTGATCCACAATGGCCTCCTGTCCCGGCCGGAACGTGTCATATCCGAAATATGTTTTCAGCGTCTGTTTTTCCAGTTGTTTCATTTGTTCCCGGTTATCTTTTGTCATAAATTTCTCTTCCGTTTATTTCTTATTCAATATTTGCCATAAACAGTTCGTAAAAATCGTCTTCTCCTTCAATCATGGGGGAATTTTCTCCTCCTCCATTGGTACTGCGTTTCATTGCGGCATGAAATTCCTCTCCCGGTTCTCTCCGAACCTGTAATATACATAAAAAGACAAAACAAGTATACCACCAACGGAAAAGGAACTCAATTTGATTCTGGATCCTGTCCGCTTTTTCTGCTGCTCTGCATCCTCAGCCGTTTTCCCGCAGCCGCGTATACCACTCCCACCAGTGGCACTGTCACCAGCAGCGCCGGGTAGAACAGCCGGATATCCAGCTGACCATACAGCACTCCGCCGATCATCGGTCCGAAAGCCATTCCCAGATCGAGGCCGATATAATACGTACTGTTGGCCAGTCCTCTCTTTTCTTTTCCTGCCAGCAGAATTGCTGTGGACTGACACACAGAACTCATAATACCGTAGCCGCCTGCCAGAAAAAAGCAGGCCAGAAACATCATCCAGTTATTTCGCATTCCGGCCAGACAGAGGATTGCAAGCAGCAGACTGACCGAACCTGCCAGCAGAAATGTGCCAAAAGGCAGTTTGTCAAAAAGATTCCTCAATGACAGCCTCAGTACAATAAGCACCAGTGCGTAAACGGGGAAAAACAGGCTTACTGTGATATTAAGATTCTTTACTTCCGCATAAGTCACAAGAAAGGACTGCGTCGCACAGTAGGGAATTGCAAAGAGCATGATAATCAGTGCGATCGGGATAACTTTTGTATCGATCAGCTGAATTCTTTCCTTTTTCCTGCTGCTTTCCAAAGAATCCGCCGGACTGCCGCAGCATTTTCCGGATATTTCTTCGAAATGGGCAGATTCTTCTGCCGCAGTCTCCTGTGAATTGTTTTCCGGTTCTCCTTTATCCCGGATAAACTGTATCACGACAATAATCGCCGCAGAAAACAGCAGAGCGATAAAAAAGGAGATCCGGTATCCGAATGTCTGATAGACACTGACGCCGATTGCGGGAGCCACTGCCATCGCCAGGGCATTCATAGTTCCATAGAATCCCATGCCGGAACCAATCTTGTCTTTTGGCAGCATATTGGACATCCATGTTGCCATACAGACTGAGCAGCAGGCAAATCCCACACCATTGATAATTCTTGAGACAACAACCACTGCGGCATTCGGGGCCATAATATAACCTGCGCATGCAGCTGCCATCAGCAACGCACCGATCAAAGATACCCGGTATTTACTCATTCTGTCCGCCAGATTGCCGGCCAGAGGACGGCAGACCAGGGAACAGAGATTCATCATTCCGCCCACAATTCCCATCAGAGCCGCCGATGAGCCGATACTTTCCGTAAATCCGGTAATCAGCGGCGTTACAAGCATGGGACTGGCCATATAAAAGAAGCTGGCGGCCAGCACCAGCAGAATATCTCTTGTGTAAACATGTTGTCGCATTTCCGATCCGTCTTCCTTTCTTATGCCTTCCCTGAGCCTGGCGGGAGAACATTCTTTCTAATATATTCGTTTTTTTCTCTTCTCATACTCATTTCTGTTTCTCCTATAACAGGGAAGAAACTAAATAAAGCACGCTGTCTATTATACAGCATGCTTTATTTTGCGTCAAAAAGCTATATATTATAATCGGAACAGGATCAGAGATCCGGAAATCCCGCCTCTGGCCTGCTTTTTACTTTTCCCTGATTTTCTTCAGCGCTGTTGAAAACTTAATGGGATTGCCGTACATCAGTGTTCCGAAGCGGAAAATCTTCGCTGCCAGAATCCCTGCAATCACACAGCTTGCAGCAAGTATTACTCCTGAAATAATGATCTCCCATGTTTCCACACTGCCCATTGTAACACGGATCAGCATCGCGTTATTTGAAGTAAAGGGAACAAAGGATGCCACCCGCATCAGAATTCCATCACTGTCATTCATTCCGTAAATGGCAATGAAGAAAGAAACCAGATAAATCATGGTAACAGGCATAGAAGCTTTGCTGATATCTTCTGTTTTGGATACAAGGGCGCCCAGCATGCCAAAGCAGAATGCGTACAGCAGATATCCCATCATACCGAATACGGCAAATGTCACCCATACCGGAACCGGGATCTGGAATACACTGTCCAGCAGGCCGCCCCAGCTCTCTCTGAAAATCTGATATGCACCTACAGCGCTTCCCAGGATCAGCACGCACTGGATCAGTCCGGCAATTGCTCCTGCAAATACTTTTCCGAAGATCAGACTGTTGCTGTCCACACTTGTAACAAGAATTTCAATGGCACGGTTGCTCTTCTCGGAAGTAACAGATGTGGCGATCATCTGTCCGTAGAAAATCAGAAGGAAATACAGCACCATGATCAGAATGTATGTATATGCATAGTTGCCCGCACTGTCTTTGCCGAGAATCTGAGTCTCATACTCCGGCTGAGTCTGATAAAGAGCCTCGATTTCCGCTGCGTTCAGCCCCTGCTCTTCCAGAATCTGAGACCGGTATACGGATGCGGCCGCCTGCGAAAATGCCTGTTCAAGGGTATCTGTCATGGAACGGTTTTCCACCACATATGTATAGTGAAGAAGATCCTCCACGACAAATCCTGCCTCAGCATCTCCGTTGTTTACCGCGTCTTCCAGCTGACTCTCGTCTGTGCACTCCATCCAGTCAATATTCATTCCCATAGCCGTACCAAAAGATTCCAGGTCGGCAATGCTTTCGTTTACATCATACAGAGCCACCGTTTCTGCTTCCGCGTTCTGTTCGCTGTCTGAACCGGACCCGCTGTCGTTTGACATAATAATACCCGGAATGCCGATTATTCCCACAGCCAGAACCATCAGAAGTATTGTCGTCAGAACAAAGCTTTTATTTTTAAAGTAGTTATTCAGCTCAAATTTTAATACTGTAAGAAACTGTTTCATGCCTGATCACCTGCTCTTTCCACAAAGATTTCCGTCAGAGACGGTTCATAATTACCGAATTCCTCCGGGATCAGTTTGCGTTCCAGCAGACCAGTAAGAAGACGTTCCCTTGTGCAGCCTTCTTTCATCTCTGCAATCACCTGATCTTTCCGTCTTCCCACAACTTCTATCATATCTGCCATATGCTCCCGGAGAAGTTGTTCAGGTTCCTGACATTCAGGCCCCAGACCGATTACCAGACGATTGTGTCCGAATTCCCGCTTAATCTGATCCAGATTTCCGGAGAGCACAATATCTCCATGATTGATCAGCACAATGTCCTCACAGAACTCCTCCACATATCCCATCTGATGACTGGAGAAAATAACCAGTTTTCCGGATTCAATCTGTTCCTGGATCACCTCTTTCAGGATCTGCGAATTCACCGGATCCAGACCGCTGAAAGGCTCATCCAGAATCACCAGGTCCGGATCACAGACCAGCGTCTGTGCCAGCTGCACCTTCTGCTGATTTCCTTTTGAAAGGGTCTCCAGCTTCCGCTGGGCATACTCTTCCACTCCCAGCCGTTTCAGCCAGCGCATGGCCTGCTTTCTGGCATCCGTCCGGCTGCTTCCGCGCAGCTGGGCCAGATACATCAGCTGCTCCAGCACGCCTTTCTTCGGATAAAGGCCTCTCTCCTCCGGCAGATAGCCGATCCGGAAATTTCTCGGATGAAAGGGTTTGCCGTCTACAGTAATTGTTCCGGAATTTGCCCGGAATACATCCATAAGAATCCGGATCGTCGTTGTTTTTCCGGCGCCGTTTCTACCCAGAAGGCCGAGTGCTTTTCCGCTTTCAATAGAAAAAGATATCCCGTGGAGTACTTCTTTATCTCCAAAACTCTTCCTTAAGTCTTTTACCTCTAGTTTCATCAGTTTTCCCTCTCCTTTATTTTTTGTGAAGCTTCTCTTCACTGTATTAATACTATCACACAATATTAAGATTGTGAATACCATAAAGATCTTTTTTTGATTCGGGTTGTTGCCTTTCCGGAAGATCCTGTCTTCATCTTCCAAAACAGCTGAAAAAAGACTATAATAAAGAAATGTAATTTCATCAGCGAATAAAGAAAGAGGAACGAATATGCAGTATACAGCACCACATTATTATAAAAAATTCCATTGTACCGGTTCGGACTGTCCCGCCACCTGCTGTGCCGGATGGCAGATACAGATCGACACGGCGTCTCTGAAAAAATACAGGAAAGTAAAAGGCCCCCTGGGAAGCCGTCTTCGAAATGAAATTGACTGGAAAGAAGGATGCTTCCGGCGGTACAACGGCCGCTGCGCCTTCCTGAATGAAGAGAATCTGTGTGATCTCTATCTGGAAGGAGGCGGAAGCAGAGCCTTCTGCCGGACATGCCGCACATATCCCCGGCATATAGAAGAGTTTGAAGGGCTTCGGGAGATTTCTCTCTCCCTCTCCTGCCCTGTAGCTGCTGAGCTGATTATAAACAGTGCGGAACCGGTCCGTTTTCTCCACGGGGAGAACCCGGACAGAGAAGAGAACTTCGGCGAGTTCGATTTTCTCCTCTTCACAAAACTGATGGATGCCAGAAGCATGATGATCCGCTTTCTCCAGAACCGGGATCATCCTTTCCGTATCCGGGCCGCCGTCTGTCTGGCGCTGGCCCACGATCTTCAGGAGAGGATTGACAGAAATGCTCTGTTTGAAGCGGACGCTCTGTTTGAAAGATATGAGTCTCCCGGAGTGTGGAACTGGTTCTCCGGCCGGCTTGAGAAACTTACGGAAAATCCGGACTTTGCAAAAACAAAAAAGGACACAGAACAGGCGCTTCTGTCCCTTTTTGACCATCTGGAAGTTCTCTCTTACGAGTGGCCCCCTTATCTTCAGAAAATCAAGGAAAATCTTTCCGGCCGCAGCCCGGCTGCAGAGCAGGATTTTTCTTCTCTTTTCACCGACACAATGGCAGAGCAGATCCTGATCTATTTTGTCTTCACCTACTTCTGCGGCGCAGTATACGGCGGCAGTGCTTACGGGAAAATGAAATTTTCTCTCGCCGGCACAATTCTGATCCGGGAACTGGTCCGCGGAGAATGGCTTCCGGCCCCGCAGCAGCAGGACAAGGACCGGATAATCCGCGCGGCCTGCCGGTACTCCCGGGAAGTAGAGCACTCTGATTATAACAAGGTTACAATGGAACAGATTCTGGAGGAAGATCAGTGCTTCGGGATCGAAGAACTGTTCTCCCTTTTATGATCCGTATATCATCTGTCTTTTCTCTGTTCCTCATTTCCCCGCCCCAGCTGCCAGAAGGCAACCGCACTTGCTGCGGCAACGTTAAGAGAGTCCACTCCGTGGGACATGGGGATTTTTACGGTATAATCACAGGCTGCAATCGTTTCCCGTGAGAGACCTTCTCCTTCTGTTCCCAGAATAATGGCCAGCTTTTCTTCTGCGCATACCTTCTCATCATCAATTCCTACAGAATGATCCGTAAGTGCCATTGCTGCGCAAGAAAAACCAAGCTGTTTGAGAAGAGCCATCCCCGCCCCGGGCCATGTCTCTTCTTTCCATCCGTCCATATGTTTCTTTTTCGTCTTTTCTTTTCCTGCGCTGCCTTCCGGCATACTGTCTCCTAAGATTGTCCAGGGGATCTGGAACACCGTTCCCATACTTACCCGGACAGCCCGCCGGTAAAGGGGATTGCTGCAGCCTGGTGAAAGCAGCACTCCATCCATATTCAGGGCAGCTGCGGAGCGGATAATGGCGCCCACATTTGTGGGATTCATAACATTCTCAAGAACAGCGATACGCCTTGCACCCCGGCAGATCTCCTCCGGAGACGGCAACGGTTTCCGGCGCATGGCACAGAGCATTCCTCTCGTCAGGGGAAAGCCGGTCAGCCGGGTCAGGACATCAAAGGGAGCTGTATAAACCGGAATATTTCCGCAGCGGGCAATCACTTCCCGTCCCTCCCCTTCTATATGCCGCTCTTCTGTCAGAATGGACACCGGCGTATATGCCGCATCCAGAGCCCGCAGGATAACTTTCGGGCTCTCTGCAATAAAAAGCCCGTCCTGCGGCCTGTCTTTGTTCAGAAGCTGTGCTTCCGTCCGTCTTGCATAAACATCCAATTCCGGAGCGTCAAAATCCCGGATTCTGGTTATATGGCCTGTCATCAGCTTATCTGCCATCTGATGTGACTCCCTTCCTCATCTTTCTGTACAATCAGCTGGTCCTCAATTTCCTGTTTCAGCTCGGATACATGGGATATAATTCCGATCATTCTGGAATCTCCCGCCATGTTCTGAAGCACCCGGACTGCCTTGTCCCTGGAATGCTCGTCCAGGGAACCGAATCCCTCATCAATAAACATAACATCCAGATTCACAGACGCACTGCCGGCCCGGATCTGATCCGCCATGCCAAGAGCCAGGGACAAAGCTGCCATAAATGACTCTCCGCCTGACAGAGTACGTACTTCTCTTTCCTTTCCCGTTACCGTAGAGTAGACCATAAGATCCAGGCCTCTGTTTTTTCCTTTTCCGGCTTTTTCGATATCAAACATCCGGAGCTCGAACTGGCCGCCGGTCATATCCTGAAACCGCCGGTTGGCGGCATAAAGAATCCGTTCCAGATAATACCGCTGAACAAAGGTTTCGATATCCATCCTGGAGCCGGTTACATTTCCGGCCAGCAGATTATAGAGCTCATCCAGACGCCGGTGTTCATCCATAACTTTCTTCCGCTCTTCCAGAACAGGTTGAAGGGACTGGTAAACATCTAAATTTGCGCGGTAATATGCCTTTTCTCTCTCCTGCGCTTTCTGTGCAGTGTCCAGACGGTCTTTTGCCTGATCTCTCGCCGCTTCCAGTTCTTGCAGTACAGGCCGTTTCTTCCGTCCTGTCTCCTTTTTTGCCTGATCCCGTCTGCTCTGTGCAGCGGCCTTTTTCCTGTTGTATTCATCTAATATCTGCTGCATCCGGACAGTCTCCGTCCGTTTCCGGGTTTCCGTCTCTTCTTTCCACCGGGATTCTGTCAGATCTTTTTCTTCCATTATCCTTTCATAGGCGGTTTTACGCTCCTGGCATTCTTTCTTCTGTCCCGGAAGTTCAGCCTGGTAACGGCGGATCAGGGTCCGGGCATTCTCCAGATCTGACTTTGCCTTCTGGCCGGCAGCCTCTGCAGCGCTGCGGTTCTGCTCTGCCTGCTTTTTTCCTGCCTCTGCCTTTGCCAGAACAGCTGTTGCCTCTGCTTCCGTTTTATACTCCCGCGAGGTCTCGAGACTGTTCTGTTCTGCCCGGCAGGAGATAAGAACAGTCCTGGTTTCCATCTGCTTCTGCTCTGCTGTTTCCGCCGCAGATCGAAGTGTGGTTTTTTCTCCGTCAATTCCCTGCAGCCGCAGCCGGAGACGTTCCAGGGTCTGTACCTCTTCCTGCCGCTTTTTTTTCTCCCGGTCAAGGGACTGTTTCCAGTTTTTCAGAATTATTTCCACATCTGCGAATGTAACATCTTCCGGGATGGTCACACCCTCCGGAGCATTTTCCGCCAGTTTGCGGCGCAGCTTTTCTGTCCCGTCAGCCAGATTTCTCTCTTTTTCTGTCTGCAGCGCTGCAGCAGACCGGGCAGCGGAGGCCTTCTCCTCCTGACATACTCTCAGTCGATCTACCTTCCTGCCCTGCGCCTCCAGTTCCTCCCGGCTCAGATCCTGATGTTCCTCGTCCAGTCTGCAGGGAGCAGGATGGTCAAGAGAACCGCAGACCGGGCAGGGCTGTCCGGGTCTTAATTGTTCTTTCGCGATAAATCCCGCCTGGGCATTAAGAAACATCCGGCGTCTGCTCTCATACTCCCTGTTCTGCTGTTCATATTTTTCGCTGGCAGATGCATAGTCCTTCCGTGCCTGTTCTGCGGCCTGTCTCTGCTGTTCCAGTTCACTGTCCAGATTTCTGACAGCGGCAAGATCTGAGATAAGCTCCGTCACTTTATCCGCTTCTCTCTTCCAGCGTTCCAGAAGCAGTCCGGCCTGTCCCAGTTCCTCTGCCTGGCTGCGCCACTTCTGCTCATTTTCCTCCAGACGGGAGATTTTCTGCCGGATTTCTGCTGCATCTTTCTCTGCCTGCCGGGCAGCCGCAGCGGCAGAAGCCGTTTTTTCTTCCGCTTCCCGGATTCTGCGCAGAACCTCCAGTGCTCTTGTTACTCTCTCGGATACCTTTGTGTAATTCTGAATTTCTTTATGCAGAAGTTCGTTTGCTGTCTCCGTCTGTTTCTTTGTCTCTTCACAGCTTCTGTCGAGGCCGGGCAGTGCTTCCTGCTGCTTCTTAAGACTGTACTGTGTCTTTTCTACTGTCTGTTTTGCATCCATATACCGGTCATAGACTGCCCGGATTTCATAGGCGTCATTGATCCTGCGGATCAGAGCTGCCGTTTCTTTCATCTCCTGTTCCCGGGCCCGGCATTCTGCAAGCTCCTGTTCCGCCTGTTCCAGGTCCTGAAACCTTTTCAGCAGCTGTATTCCTGCGGTACAGGCGTCCCGCTTCTCCAGGTAAAGGCGGTTTGCCTCCCGGTATTCTTTGCCCGCGCTGCTGCAGCGTTCTTTCAGGACAGAACAAAGCTGCTCCAGATGACTGACCAGATTCTCCAGATCCACCACAGAAAGCCGTTCTGATCCCACAATCCGTTTCTTCAGGGCAAGCAGTTCCTCCGCATTTTCATAGTTCCCGGGCACTTCTACATGGGCCGCTTCCGTCTGGCAGACCGTGCGGATCTGTCCCATCTCCTGCTGCTTTCCTTTTCTGCGCCTGCCCAGTTCTTCCACAATTTTCCCGTAAAGCTCTGTATGGAACAGCTTCCGGAAAATCACCTTTTTATCATCCGACTTTGCCCGCAGAAGTTCCATAAATTCTCCCTGCGCAATCATAGCAACCTGCATGAACTGATTTTTGGTCAGACCTACGATTTCTTCCAGTTTTCCGTCGGTTTCCTTCTGAGGGTACTCGGAGTCATCCGGCATAATCAGAGATACCGAACCGCTTTCTTCTTTCACTCCGGTTCCCCGCTTTAAAGGGCGGAGATGACGGGGCACACGGCGGACTGTGTATCTCTTTTTTCCGTCTCCTGTTCCTTCAGAAAATACCAGTTCCACAAATGGTTCCACTTCCGGACCAACGTACTGGCTCTGAAGCTCTGTTCCGTCTTTTTTATTTATTCCGGAACTTGCTTCCCCGTACAGTGCAAATACAATCGCGTCAAATATGGTTGACTTTCCTGCCCCCGTATCTCCGGTAATCAGGAATAGATTCTGGTTGGTTTTTTCAAAATCAATGACCGTTCTTTTCCCGTAGGAGCCAAACGCCTGCATGGTCAGTTTTACCGGTCTCATTCCTGACTCACCCCCTGTACAGTATTAATCACATCCCTGAGGAGTTCCATTTCATCTCTGTCCTCTTCATTCTCTTCTTCATTCAGCTGCAGAAATGAACGGCAGAGTTCAAAAGGATCCAGTTCTTCCCGGGGAAGGACTTCGCTGGTATAATTATTTTCCCTGACTGCTTCTCTGCGGATTTCCAGAAGATTGGGGAAGGCATTACGGATCCGGTCCTGCATGTCAGATACATCCAGATCTGTCCGGTCTGTCAGAACAGCTGTCACATAATCTTCGCAGCCCTGCTTTAATACTTCTTCCAGATTTCCTCTTATTACCCGGACCTGGCGCAGGGGATGAAGGGGAAGTACCGTCACATTCCGGCTGCCTTTCTCCTCCAGGTCCACCATAATAATCCCTTTCTGCTGTCCGGCCTCGCTGACTGAACAGGAAAGAGGCGTGCCGCAGTAACGGCAGAATTCACTGCCGGTCTGCATAGGTTTATGGATATGGCCCAGGGCGCAGTAGTCAAAGGGCTTAAGAATATCCGCGTCCACCCGGTCAATATTCCCTACCGTACAGATCTCCGAATCCATCCGCTCCACCTCTGCGGCATCCCGGCCGGAGGGAAGATAAAACTGATGGCTGACAAGCACATTTCTCTCCGTAAGATCCAGCTCTTCCCGTGCAATCAGCCTGCGCAGTGTTTCGTTGTATGACAGCACGTTCCCGTTCTCATCCGATCCTGTAATCTGACGAACCATGGAAGGACGGACAAAAGGCAGGAGATAAAAATTCACCCTGCCGTATTCATCACTCAGTACAACTTTTTCTATGTGTTCCCCGGGCGATACCGGGGGCAGTCCGATCATATATACATTCTGCCTGGAAAGCACGCTCCGGAAACAGTTTACCCGGGGGCCGCTGTCGTGATTTCCGCTGATCAGCATTACAGCCGTGTCCGGCAGAGCGGCTGTCAGACCGGCAATAAAATGGTCAAACACTTCCACCGCTTCCGCTGAAGGCACTGCCTTATCATAAATATCCCCTGCAATAACCACTGCGTCCGGCTGTTCCTGTACAGCCAGATCCGTAATCTGCTGCAGAATATATTCCTGATCCTCCCGCAGATCCCGGTTAATCAGCTTCAGACCGATATGCAGATCCGATAAATGAAAAAATTTCATGGTCTCTTTCCTTTCCCCAAACATTATAAAAAAGAGTATAGCATGTTCTTCTCCGCTTGACCAGCTTCAGGCCTCGCGGCTCCGGCATGTCTGTCTGCTTTTATGCAGTTTTATCCTGTAATTGCTGACATGGCAGCATTCATCACTCCGGCCAGAAGCATGACCCAGATAGGATTCATCCGGAATTTTTTCAGAAGTAACAGACAGATGACAAAAATCAGGACCAGGCTCCAGTCTGTATCCGGCAGCCGGATCTGTCCCGTACTGCCCCAGAACGCGGTTACAAGAATCGAGATTCCGGCTGAAGCAATCATGGCCACGACCGCCGGTCTCAGCGACTCCAGAATTCCCTGAAGCACTGTCATCTTTCTGTACCTCAGGTACAGCCATGCAATCAGAGTAACAATAATACATGAAGGCAGAATACATCCAATGGTTGCGGCAAGAGCGCCCGGGATTCCGGCGATTTTAATCCCTACAAATGTGGCGGAATTGATAGCAATAGGCCCCGGCGTCATCTGAGAAATTGTTACCAGATCCGTAAATTCCGTCATGCTGAGCCACCCATGCTGCGTCACAACCTGTCCCTGAATCAGAGGCATTGCCGCGTATCCTCCGCCAAAGCTGAAAAGGCCGATCTGAAGGAAACTGAAAAAAAGCTGAAGACAGATCATTCCTTTTCACCTCCTTTGCGAAGCAGCGTTCTGACAACGCCGATCAGCCCGCAGACAAGGATAATATAGATCACATTAATGCCGAAGAAACAAGCTGCTGCAAAGGCTCCCGCCATAATACAGAGAGACGCCGGATTTCTGCCCTCCACAATCCCGGCAGCCATATCATATACTACCGAAGCGATCACGGCCCCTACTCCGGCCTGCATACCCTCCAGCATCCGGCTGATGATCCAGCTGTTCCGGAAAGCATTATAGAAAACAGAGATCAGCGCGATAATCGCAAAAGGTGGAATAATGGTAGCGATAATCGACACCAGAGCGCCCGGAAGTCCGGCAAGCTTATACCCTACTACAATAGCTCCGTTGACCGCAATTGCCCCCGGAGACGACTGGGCGATGGCGGTCAGATCCAGCATCTCGTCCTCTTCAATCCAGTGGTATTCATCTACGAATTTCTTTTTCATCAATGTTACGATTACATATCCCCCGCCGAACGTAAAGGCGCTCAGATATAACGTTGAGAAAAACAGTTTTACCAGCACTTCCTTTTTCCTCTTCATCCTATCACTCCTTCCTCCTCAGTATAAGTACAGTTGATTTATAAGTAAAATAGTACTATTAAGATAAATACATAATGGGAAAGCACCAGTACGCAGGCAATCGTAAAGGCGGTATCCCGGGGTCTGGGCGTTGCGGTCCTGCCCTTTCTCCTTGTAGAAAAAGATATTCAGGAAAACACTGTTATGAGACGGACATTGAATCCGCCCATACAGCACAGCCTGAATATCATCTATCACAAAAGTAAATATGTAACAGAGAACATGAAGGATTTTCTCTCTCTGTGCAAAACCTGCGTCAGGGAACAGAAAGCGGTTGTCATTCCTTCTTCTTCCGCTCCTTGCCCGTAAAATGTGTTATGTCGATTCTGAACACTGCTGTTCTCTCCAGCATCTCTCTGCTGAAAACAAGATCCGCATCCGGAGCCACGTGAGCCATAATTCTGGAAAGGGCGTATTTCTTATCCTCGTCAGCTGTGATCCTGGCGACTCTGCCGTTTCCCATAATGCTTCTGTAGGCATAGGAGTAGCTGCAGGTATAATCCCCGGTAATCAGCTCATGGCAGCAGTCCATTTCCACCGCAACATCCGGATTAAGAGCAAAAGCTTCCGCCTTTCTTCCTTCTGCCGCGCCGTGAAAATACAGGGTCAGCCGGGGGGTTTCTTTCCCGGTGTCAAAATCGTAGCCGAAATTCACCGGGACTATAAACATTCCCTCCTGATCCACAGCACCGATCCGGAGGACATCGCATCCTTCCAGAATCTCTCTCAGAATCATTTTATCTTTTATCTCTCTTTTTTTTAATCTCATTTCCCCCATAGTTTTCTACCTCTAAAATCCCATTTCTTTCATTTCATTCTGTACCTGTGCCTCGCAGGACCGCATGGCCAGTATGGTTTTTCCGAATACATCATTCAGTTCCCAGCCAAGCCGCTCCGCGCCGGTGCGGATCACATCCCGGGAACATCCTGCGGCAAATCTTTTATCTTTAAACTTTTTCTTCACGCTGGACACTTCCATATCCATCGTGCTTTTGGACGGACGCATAAGGGCTGCCGCCCAGATCAGCCCGGTAAGCTCGTCTACCGCGAAAAGAACTTTCTCCATCTCATGGACAGGCTCCACGTCACTGCATATGCCATACCCGTGAGAGCATACTGTATAAATCATATCTTCTCCCACTCCGGCTTTTTCCAGCAGTTCCGGGGCCTTTCTGCAGTGTTCCTCCGGATACATTTCAAAATCAATATCATGCAGCAGACCGCTGATTCCCCAGTAGTCGGCTTCCTCCCCATATCCGAGTTCGTCTGCAAACCAACGCATTACCCCTTCTACAGTAAGCGCATGCTGGATATGAAAAGATTCTTTATTGTATGTTTTCAGCAGTTCCAGCGCCTGCTCTCTTGTAATCCTGCTTGTCCTCATCATTTCTTCCTCCTGCTGTCAATTGTTTAAAAGAATTTACGGTTTTATAGCAAATTTTATAACATGACCTTGTCTCTTTGCCAGATTCAGCCTGTACTCGTCTGTATCTATGGCAATAATCTTTGCCGGTGTATAAAGCTTTGCGCAGAGCATGGTACAAAGGCCTGTGGGACCGGCACCGCTTTCGGCACTGCACCGTGTTTGATATGAATATCACTGGAACAAATCGTAGTAAGCGTCACTTTTACAATGGCGTCCCTCTCATCCAGAATATGCTGTACAGGACGTTCTTCCATACCGATCCGCCCGTTTCCCCGCTATACAACTGCTTTCATTTTCTATTCTCCTGCATCAGTCATTTCAGAAATGTCTTGTAGTCTTCATAATTCTTTGCAAGCAGCTCCGGCGTATTCAGTCCATAGGGACATTTGCTCATACACTGTCCGCAGTGAAGGCAGTCCTCAATCTTTTTCATTTTCTCCTGCCATTCCGGGGAAAGCCATCCCTCCTGAGGCGCACGCCTGAGCATCAGACTCATTCTCGCACAGTTATTAATCTCAATCCCCGCAGGACATGGCATACAGTAACCGCATCCCCTGCAGAAATCTCCGGACAGCTGTTTCCGGTCCGCTTCAATCTCCTTTATAAGGGTATCATTAAGACTGGGCGGACAGACCTGATAAGAAAGGAATTCATCCAGCTCAGACTCCCGCTGCACTCCCCAGATAGGAGCCACATGGGAAAACTGAGGCTGAGCCATATAGGCATAGGCGCATGCGGAATTATGAATGAGTCCGCCGGAGAGTCCTTTCATGGCAATAAATCCCATGCCGGCCTTTCTGCAGTTTTCCACAATCTCCAGATCAGCATCCGCCGCCAGATAGGAAAACGGGAACTGCAGCGTCTCGTAAAGTCCGGAATCAATCGCCTCCTGCGCCACTGCAATCCGGTGATTTGTAATACCGATATGACGGATCTTCCCCTGTTTTTTCGCTTCCAGAGCCGCGTCGTACAGTCCCGACTCATCTCCCGGTTTCGGACAGAATGACGGATTGTGGAACTGATAAATATCTATGTAATCCGTTTTCAGTTTTGTCAGACTCTCTTCCAGATCTTTCCAGAAACCTTCTGCCGTCTGGGCCATCGTCTTTGTACTGATAATAATCCGGTCTCTTGTATATTCAAACGCCGCCCCCATCTTTTCCTCGCTGTCGGAATAAGCTCTTGCGGTATCGAAATAATTAATCCCGTTATAAAAGGCTTTCTGCAGCAGATACACGGCATCCTTTTTACTGATTCTCTGTATCGGCAGCGCTCCGAAGCCATTTTTGTTTACCTCAATTCCTGTTTTGCCTAAAGTCACTTTATCCATGTTGATTCCTCCTTTATTCCCCTGTGAATAAAATACTGCATAAGGAAATCCAAACGCCCTAAGTAATATTATATACTTATTGCCAGACCCGTACAATGTCTAATTTTCTTCATAAAAAAGCCATATCAGTAAAACAGATAAATAATCTGCTTCTGATATGGCTTTCTGCAGTAAACACAGAGCTGCTCTTCTATCCGGAATTTTATTCCAGAAGCCCTGCAATTGTTTTTGCTACGTCGTTACTTGCAATAATCGAAATATTATTCATAATAATCAGATCCTGAACATTATGTTCTTTGACAAAATCCATTACATTATTCTGTGTATACCGGAAATCGATGACATAAACTGTCTGGTAATGGTCGACCAGGAACGGAACAAAGCAGTTCCCGTAAGACTCCTTTACAACAACACAGGAAGAGCCGTCATTGAGCTTCGGATTGTTAATCTGTACGAGCGGCTTATCTCCGCCGATAAAACAGGAATACAGTGAATTTTCATTCCATGTGCTGACATCCTGAACCACATGCCAGTTCACTTTAGAACCGTCAGCTTCCCAATAGGTCATATCATTTGTAGCCATTGGAATATATGCGTCTACCGAATCGGGATTTTTTGCCATATCTTCATTCTTCAGTTCCTGATAGAATGTGCCCAGAAACGGTGCAAATGTCATCTTCTGGAAATCAGACAGCTCATTCGGCTCAATCCCTTTCTGCTCGCAGAAATTCCGATATACATAATACGCCGCAAGCTGCGTCCAGTGATGATCGGTACGGAAATACAGATACTCGTCGTTGTGTTCGCGCAGGGTATCAATGGTATCTACCGTCTTTACTCCGTCTGTCAGACTGTAATAATACTTGATAGCCTGCCGCTGGTCCGCGCCTCCCAGGGCTTCCAGCTCCTCTTCACTGAGCATGACTCCTGAGTTGTTCGGAACCAGAATGGAGTACACATTTGTTTTTCCTTTCAGTTCGGCAGCTGCTTTATTTAACGCCGAAGTATAGGTTTCCGCCGCAGCCTGGCTGTAATAATAGAGCGAATAAGCGGCTCCATTTTTAACATAGAGATTCTGCTGGATCTGTTTCTGGATCTCTGATTCCATTGCCCGGCTGTCCGGTGCGGATATCTGTTCTACTTCCTGAGTCTTCTGATCCTCTGTCTTATCATTCTTCGTCTTATCGTTCTTCGTCTCATCAATATCCGGAATATCATCACTGATCTGTCGGGTTCCCACCATCATAGTGGAAGCTGTAATTCCATATGCGTTCTTAATTTTCTGATCTGCCGCGATCAGACTGTCACGCATAGGATATGTGTCCGAATACCATAAAGACAAATCATAGAAAAACTGCCCGTCCCACAGAGAACTGACTGTAGGCGTGGGAAATTTTGTCAAGGTACGTTTCTCTGCCTCTGATACTTCAGGGCGAAAGAAATACATCAGTCCGACAATTCCTCCAATCAGCATTATAAGTGCAAAAATGCGGACACTGAGAGCACGGTAAATAAAGATGGTTTCTTTTTGCTTTTTTGTAATTCTTTGTTTCCCCATTAATTATACACTCCCTAGAACTGAAAATATAAGAAAGGATTATAACTGTTTCCGATCAGCGCCAGAACGGATAATACCAGAAGCAGCGGCGGCACAATCAGTTCTGTAATATTAAAAACTGTAAACACAACCGGATTGCCGCTTCCGATCCGGAGCAGATTCTGACGTATCACTTTCCCCAGCGGCGTGCAGGCAATCACTGCAAATATAAGAAGGAAAATATTGCCGAGGAATAAAGTGCTCACATTCATTCCCATAAATCCGTTTGTACCGATTCCAAATAAACCGCCCAGCACAGCCCCGAGTTCTCCCAGATTTTCAAATTTAAAGATAACCCATCCGAAGAAAACTACAAATAAAGTATAGATATACTTAAAAGGCCCCGGGATCCTGTCTTTTATCACAAAACGCTCCAGAAGCAGGAACACCAGATAATAAAGTCCCCAGAAAATATAATTCCAGCTGGCGCCATGCCACATTCCCGTCAGGAACCACACAACAGTCATATTGCGGATATATTTTAACGCGGAACAGCGGCTTCCTCCCAGCGGGATATAAACATAATCTCTGAAAAACGTACTCAAAGAGATATGCCATCTCCGCCAGAAATCTTTCACAGATTTTGCAATGTACGGATAATTAAAATTCTCCAGATAGCGGAATCCGACCATCCGGCCCATACCAATCGCCATATCTGAATAAGCTGAGAAATCGAGATAAATCTGCAGCATATAGGCGAACATGCCCAGCCAGAGCCCGAGTGTGGACTGCGCCGCCAGTGCATCGCTTCCCGGCTGAATCAGAGAATCCGCAATTTCAGCGCAGGAATTTGCCAGAATCGCCTTTTTGGCAAGACCGATACAGAATCTGCGTACCCCGACATAAATATCCGTCTGTGAAACTTTCCGGTTATCAATCTCATTTGCAACGGTTTCATAGCGGACGATCGGTCCTGCAATACACTGGTGAAACAGGCTGGAATAAAGAAGCAGCTTCCAGAATGCCGGCTGTGCATGGATCTCTCCCCGATATACATCAACCACGTACGAAAGCAGCTGAAACGTATAAAAGGAAATACCGATAGGCAGAACAATATCGGGAATTACTTTCGGTATACCGAACAGCATCCGAAAGTTTTCCAGAAAAAATACTGCGTATTTAAAATATCCAAGCAGTCCGAGCAGGACAACACATTCCCCCAGCATATACAGTTTTCTGCTGCGGTCATTTTCAGATTTTTCAATTCTAAGAGCGAAAAACCAGCTTGCAAATGTTTCGCCGACTAAGAGGAGCAGATATTTCGGCCCGCCCCAGGCATAAAAAATCAGTGAAAATACAAGCAGTACTATATTTTTATATTTATCTTTTACAAATAAATAGATTGTCAAATTTAAGACAAGAAACAGAAACAAAAAAATAAGGCTTGAAAAAACCATAATATAAACTCCCCTCTGCATTACAGAAAATATATGTTCAACGAAATTCTACAAATTTCGACATTACAAGTATACTGTCAGAAGTCCGGAAACACAAGAGCTGTTCTCAATCTTTAATACAACTGTAATATTATTAATTTCTTGATTTCTTATGTAAAAAAATCGCAACAATTACATTATTTTCAGAAAGAATATCTGTCATATACAATATCAGCATAAATCGCATCTTCATTAAATTTCCGTATATTTTTTTATAAACAGCAGATAAATTAAAATTCCCATAAATACAATATCATAAATTTTAATAAAACTGCCTGACAGCAGGTTGATGCCGATGTATCCGATAAAAATCCCGGCATCTATAACAAATGCCAGAATTCCTTTTCTTTTCGCTAATGTTACAAGATAAGCCATAACCGGTGAAAAGCATGCGAATAATGCCCACAACTTTATATATCCCCAGCCATAGACTGATCCTGTAAGTTCTGCCGTCAGGTAATATGTAATTATCATTCCGATACAATATGTAAAAACATTCAGCATGGCATATTTTCTGTCTCTGCTGAACAGACTGATACTCACCCCGATTACTACCCAGACTCCGGCTTCCGAGAAAATATTTGCCAATGAAATTCCAAAATGCTGGGCATATAAATGGATGTCGATTTCTTTTATAAGAAATCCCGTCAGCAGACCAATTAAAAACATGCTGACAGGATTTAATATACTTTCTTTCATCTTTTCTTTTTTCATAACTTACCCTCCCGGAAACGAATCTGGCCCCAACTGAAAAAGATATTTTCACGTTACTATATGAATATACGAATGTCAAGAACATGAAGTTGCCTGCACAATTGATTTTCTGATATACTGAACAGGTTCTGACAACCAAATTTTTTTATGAAATATATAAAATTCTTTGTAACGAAACCCATAATTCTCCGTCTAACCGGTGTACAGGAGGAGGTGAGCAGTTCTGGATTACGAAAAATTATATCATTCATACTATCTGCATGTGTATTCTTATGTAATGACTATTATAAAAAATCAGTCTCTTGCGGAGGAAATTACACAGAATACGTTTTACAAAGCTATGACAGCAAAAAAGTCTTTTGAACAAAGATCCAGTGAGCTGACCTGGCTATGCGGCATCGCGAAACGGCTTGCAGTAGATGAGTGCAGAAAAAATCAGAAGGTTACAGAATTAGATGAAACATCTGCCGAAGATCACAGAAAAGATCTGACCGAGGCTGTTGAAGATAAAGAAACTGCTCTTCAGATTCATCTGATTCTGCATAAACTGCAGGAGCCCTACAAAGAAGTGTTCCAGCTGCGGGTATTCGGTGAACTTCCCTTTTCGCAGATCGGATTTATATTCGGGAAAACCGAAAACTGGGCAAGAGTCACTTATCACCGGGCACGACTAAAAATTCAGGAAAGGATGGAGAAAAATGAATAAAAAGAAATCTCAGGAATGCGAGATCGTTCAGGATCTGCTTCCATTATATTATGACGACGTTTGCAGCCCTTCCAGTAAAAAATTTGTACATCAGCATCTGGAGAACTGTGAAATATGTAAAAACTTTTATGAAGAACTGAAAAATGATTCCGTTGACCGGATCATGGAAAAGGAAACCCATGACGTTCTGGAAAGACATGCCAGAAAAGAAAGAACCGCCGCCTACAAAGCCGGATTGATTATCAGCGTTCTGCTGCTGATTCCCATTGTAATAACACTACTGGTTTCCATGGCTGCAGGCGGAGGCCTGGGCGTTTTCTCAGTGGTGGCGGCTTCCATGCTGCTGGTTGCTGCCCTGACTGTCGTCCCGCTCATGGCAAAACAAAGCAGACTGACGAAAAGCATTCTGGCCGGAGTAATCGCATTATTGCTGATTATATTTTTTGTAGACAGAATGAACGGCGGCGGTCAGTTTATCTTCCTTGCTGTTCCGACTGTTTTCGGAATTTCCGTACCGCTGTTTCCTTTCGTAATCAGAGGGCTCTCTTTACCGCCTGTACTTTCTGACAAAAAAGCCCTGATGGCCATGATCTGGGATACTGCATGGCTTTTTCTCACAATCTTTGTCATCTGCAGTCAGTCCGGAGATGTGGATGGCTTAAGAAACGGCAATATTATCAGTGTCATTCTCATGACCGGAGTATGGCTTGTATTTCTGACTGCCAGATATCTTCCGGCAAACCGCTGGATCAAAGGCGGCATTATTGTAATAATAGCAGGAATATGGACCGCCTTTTCCAATGATATGTACTTGCTTCTTTCCGAGCACAAAAAACAGCTGACCATTCTTTCCGCCAGCTTTACAGACTGGTCATCCGCCCTTCATATCAATGCCAATATTTATCTGATATGCCTGATATGCAGTATTATTATCGGGGCGTTCCTTATAATAACAGGTATATTGAAGCGGAATCGATAATATTGCCTGAATCCGGGTCTTAAACTGATCATTCCTGCTTCCGCCGAACCCCTTCAATTCGCAGGGGTTCGGCCTTTTTACCTGATGATGGAAATCCCCTGCTTTATACTGCGCGGAGCAGTAAGCAGGGGACTTGCTTCTCTTTTCTATTTGTTTAATATATTTAATAATTCTTCTATACATACAGGTGAGTTATTCAGGAAATAATTTTTCCCATTGACAGAAATACTGTCTGCGCTTGTTATAATTATTGTATTATCCAATTCATTATTCTCATCAAATATATGCATAATCAGTATTTGATCGCCGGTTTCCGTCAGAGAGCCGTCTGAAAATAATGTTCCCGGCGTTCTTCTGTATGGGTACTGTTCCAGCAGATCTATGATCTGCTCTTTTTCGTCTTCTGTTATTTCATTGTAAGTTGTATCGTTAATATAAGGCTCTCCATCTCTTACGCCAAGCTCCTCATATATAGCTGAAATATATTTGTTTGACGGAACGGATAACTGAAGTGGTCTGAAATATAATAATATTCCGGCTAAAAGAATAATTATAACGATGACCAAAAAAACGATCTTTCTTTTTTTCATTTCTTCATTCTCCTCAACCATAAATGAACAAGCTGCATAAAATATTCCCTGAAATTTGCCTGCCCGGTATTTATCTGCCGATCATACTTCTTCCGAGAATATAAACCCCAACCAGCATTTCACCCACGGATAATCCCAGAAGGATTCCGGAAAATAATTCCTGCATATCAGAACCGCCCATTGTATGCGAAAGTGCCTGCAGGGCAATTCCCATCACGATCAGTAAAATTCCATATAACTGATTTTTTTGCT
Organism: uncultured Ruminococcus sp.; assembly: GCA_900553885.1. Lineage (GTDB taxonomy): Bacteria > Bacillota > Clostridia > Lachnospirales > Lachnospiraceae > Mediterraneibacter. Next base: position 8,295 of record USFD01000035.1, on the reverse strand, counting down.
TTTCTAATTCCTGCGTTCGCTTCAGCAAATCCATAATCTGCTCATCATCGTATAGACGCACGCTTCTTTTTTCTGATTCTTCTCCATCCATCAGTTCGGCAACGGTAATCTCCAGTTCTTTACACAGGCTCTGAACAACCCCATAGTCCGGCATACATTTACCGGTCTCCCATTTTGAAATTGTTTTATTGGACACTCCGATTTTTTCCGCCAGCTGCTCCTGCGTTAAATTCTTCTCTTTCCGCTTCTGCGATATAAATTTCCCGGTATTACATTGATTCATCAGCCTTACCTCCATTTCATATTATTTATCTTCAATGGAAGAATATCTTTTCCCAGCTGAAAATAACACCCCTTGTCCGGAGAATATCAGTGGAATTACTGTTCTTTATCTTTCTCTCTGAAATATTCTTTCAGCGCATCTTTTACTGCTCTTTTAACAATATAATATACTGCTGAGATTGCGACAAGTACTGCAATTACAGCACTCGGCAGCCATTCCATATTCTTTCCTCCCCAAAGCTTCTAAATATCTTCGATACAAATATCAGGATCTCAAAACTGTTTTTCTTATTATTTATAGTAGCAGATATTCCACGGTCACAGAACATATTTTGCTACAGAATTATACTCGTCTCCGCTGATCTGATAAATCCCATTATATGGCTGTTCTATATAATATCGATTCTCCTGTGTATATGCATACAGAACGGAACTGCCGCCCCGGGCGAAACAGAATTCAATCTTGATCGGAGTTTCCGCGTTAACCGGAAAATCATTTATACTTTCTCTTTTGGTAGTTCTTCCGTTACCCTCCAGCACATAAATAAGATCCTTAATTTTCTCCCTGTCTGTAATTTCTTCCTTGGTGGTGTCAGTACTGATTACCACATTTCCCAGGGTTTCTGCCTGCGGTAGATCCAAAGAATAAGTTCTCCTGTGCATCTGAAAGAAAAATACGATTCCAATCACATCCAGAATGAGAACCACTATAAGAATCCATATGGTCTTTTTTCTGTTCACTTCTTTCCTCCTTTCTCCATATAACCCTGAACTATCATAATAAGCCGTTTTGTCTTTGTATCTGTATAAAAAATACACAGTAATTCTTGAAAATACACAATAAATTTCTTAATGTTTCTTTAATTTTATTCCTTATGCCCGGCTGACGGGGCATGCAGTAAAGTACCTGTTATTCCGATAATGTTCATATATCTCCCATTATCTGTGCGAATCATTTCCCTGTCACCAACTGCATAAGGGTTATCGGTATTCAGCCAGTCATTCCATGCCTGCTCAAAGCATCCCATTTCCCACATGTTAAGATGATTCAGCTCATTCTCAAATTTCGGTCTCCACCAGTTGATAGAGTGCCACATTTCCAAGGGAAAAATGTGTCATTGTTTCCTACATAATGATAAGCATCCACACTGATCACAGCGTCGAAAAATTCATCTGCAAACGGCATGTCCATTGCATCTGCGTGGATCGGTATGACCGCCTGTTCAACTCCTGCCTCCCTGAATCTCCTGTAATTGTCAGTAGCAGAAATCCACAGATCCAACGCGAAAACCTGCACTCCATATTCTTTTGCAAGGAAAACAGAAGTCAATCCGTTTCCGCACCCCAGATCCAGAACTCTCATTCCTGGTTTTAAGGGTACTTTCTCCAGAAGCTCTTCCAGAATCATCATTGAATTCGGGCCCATCATATTCGGTTTCAAAAAATCTTTGTCATATTTCTCTGTTCTGAAAAAATCCATTTTCACATACTCCTTATGTTTTCTATTTTCCATTTTTATTTTCTACAGTATTTGCAATAGCAATAACGGCCGGAAACAAAACCCCTGCTATCACCCAGACAATCCATCCTTCTTTCCAGCTTTCTGACGGGAGGGTGCAGGCCAGGTAAATGGCTGTCGCAACCAGCCAGTATACAAGCGCAATCAAAGATTTCAGCGTCTGCTTCTTCTTCGCCCTTGTATAGTCTCCTTCCTGTAATAATTTTTCAAAACTTGCCCAGATGATTCCGGCTCTTATCAGAAAAACAACGCCAATCCCGACGATTACAATCGAAACGCAGAACATAAATACCATAAAGAGATCATTCTCTCCGTTAATAGCTGCTCCTCCGAAAAGAGGAATCAGAGCCATCACGCAAAGACTCACCCCGATAATATTATTTCTGACATAAGCATCTTTAAAGCTGTCTCTGCGCTCTTTCACCATGCCGGTGACTCCATACTCTGTCTCAAACACTTCTTTTTCAAGATATTCAAACGGTGCTGTCTTGCTTCCACTGTAAATAAATATGGCCACGGCAACCGCGATCAGTATAAGCATGAGAATCATGCCGATTCCGCCTGCTGCGTCTTCTGATATATTCATTCCGGTATCTTCACTGATGGCTCCCAGGATAAAAAAACATATCGGTGAAAGAATACATAAAAAAGTGCCGAAGGCAATCGTCTTTGAAGTCTCCTCTTTAACGGAAAGAAATGAATTTGCCCCTTCCATAGATACGTGCTTTCTTGATGTTTCTTCCTCATCTGTAATAACATTCTCCGGATTACCGATCTCTTCGATTTCATCTTTTAATAAATAATCTGTGGTAACCCCGAATAATTTTGACAGCCGAATCATTTTTTCCAGATCCGGGATGGACTGCGCTCCTTCCCATTTAGAAACAGACTGCCTTGACACATTCATCTGTCCTGCCAGTTGCGTCCTGTCAGAATCGCTTATTATTCTCTCTGTTTTCATTCTTCCCCGGTATCACGTGAAGCGAATCCCCCACTGAAGCCGGACGGCACACAGACTAAAATTATTTCTGTGTTTCTCTTTCCCGGGGATAGACAAGCCCCCACTGTCCGCGCAGCTGATCCATAATCTCCATGACCTTAATTGTATCAGAAAGAGGCATGGAGGTGCTCTCTTTCTCCCCGGAACGGACAGCATCTATACATTCCAGTACCTCATACTCATATCCGCTGATCTGTTTTGGCACATCCATCCGACGGACAAGTCTGTCTTCTGTATCATAAACGGAAATACTCTGTGGATTATTGATGTTTTCCACAATAATGTAGCCCTTTTCGCCATAGAAAATGCCTTTTCGGTCCGATCTGCTGTAGATATCATGGGTCAGCACCGCCATGCGTCCGCCTCGGAAAAAGATAGTGATGGATTCCATAGCATCCACCCCGGTGTCTGTCATTCGGACAGATGACTCAATCCTTTCAATATCCGTCCCGAAATGCATCATGGCAAAATTAACGCCGTACACGCCAATATCCAGAAGCGCTCCCCCGGCCAGTTCCGGCCGCATAATCCGCTCTTTGTGAGAGATAGGATAAGAAAGATTGGCTGTCAGTACAGAGATATCGCCAATGATTCCGCTGTCGATAATTTCCTGAATCATATTTCTCGACGGCATATATCTTGTCCAGATCGCCTCAGCAACAAAGACCTGCTCCTGCTCCGCATATCCCCTGATCTGTTCTGCCTCCCGCGCGTTCACTGTAAATGACTTTTCGCACAGAACCGGCTTTTTATGCCGGATACACAGCTTCATATTATCGAAATGGCTGGAGTGCGGCGTTGCGATATAGATCAGCTCCACTTCCGGATCCGCACACAGCTCTTCGTAGCTTCCGTAAGCCTTCTTAAATCCATATTTCCCGGCAAATTCTTCCGCGCGTTTCAGAGTACGCGAAGCCGCCGCATAGCATTCTGCCTCTCCCATCTGTCTTAATGTATCGGCGAATGTCTCCGCCATAACTCCACAGCCTAAAATTCCTATTTTCATAATTTCCTCCTCATTTTACACAATATTTATAGATCATATTATTTTTAAATCAGATCTTTCTTAATTCAGCAGCAGCCGCGTAATGCAGTATATCAAATTCAGCAGGCGCTATATTTTCAAGAAGATCTCTGTGTTCCCGTTCCCACATTAATATTTCATTATCTGAAAGAGACGCGCCGATTCCACGGCACGCTTTTATTCTTCCATTCCAGCTTTCACGGGTAAACGGTACCTTCAAATAGTATTCATCTTTTCTTGCTGCTAAAGTAATGAAAATTTTACTGCATTAATCAAGACGCTCTGATTATTGTAATTTCCGATAGCAGAAATAAAATGACAAATGCAAGAACAACAATGTAATATGTAATAATGCTGTTTCCATATTTCGGTATAACGGTAAAACTCTGCCGCACTCCTCTTAAACTGAAAAACAGCAAAAAAATAAGCTGCATAAGAGGAAAAAGAAATAACCAGATTTTAGGAGCATAGGAATCGACAATACCATTGTCAAAATGAATTGGTATCTGGTCCGGCAGCAAATAAAAAAATACACAGGAAATAATTAATGTAACAGCAAACACAATCCATGCCATTTTATTGTTATACAGTATCCGTAATAATAGTTTCATAATCTGCTCACCCCTGCTTTAAAAGATACCCTTGTTGTATTTGCTGCTTTTTCCATAATAAGAATCCTAAATACAGAAACAGGACAGCGCATCCTTCCATTACTATAATAAAAACTATGTTTTCCATAAATTTCTCCGGATCTTTTCTTCTATTATAGCATGTAATGAACGCTCTGTCCTTTTCTTCTGTATCAAATTACCTGTATTCCTGTCCATCCCGCAGAAAAGAAAGATATCTCGTCCCCTGGAAAGTAAGGCTGCCTTTATCTCCTTCGACCAGCATCCCATATTCATTTCCGCTGACCGCAAATTCCATTCTGTCTCCGCTCTCTACCTGAAACGTCACATAATAGGTACTGGATGACGTAGTGTACATAGTATGATCTGCATTTGAATGATGCTGGTATGATACATCTGATCTCTTTGCCACAACCACAGCAGAAACAGTAAGTCTCGGCGAGTGATTATTCTTATTCCATGTACTGATTCCTTTTACAGCCATTACAACAAATGATCCGGCTATAACAATAAACATTACAGTAAACATAATCTCAAATAATCCGAATCCCATTTATTTTCCTCCTGACGCGCTCTTAAGAGCCGGAATCACTATTTCATATCCGTCCTGCCCGTTTACAGAAGCTTCAAATGAATATACCGGCTGATAATATTTCTTGGAATCTATTACATATTTCATACTAACAGCCCCGAGTTCGAGTTCTTTTATTTCATCGCCGGCCTGACCGGAATAACGGAAATTTCCGCTTTGTATCTGTTTCCACGCTTCATCTTCAGACAGAATCGGATAATCTTTATACTTCTCACATGAGAGAATATGATTGCTGATATCTCCCAGCTTTCCTCCGTCATAAAGCGTGCAGTACAGCGATCCGTCATAGAACCGGTCTCCATCTCTTTGCCGGGAAACCGAAAACTCATAGCCAGGCGAATCGGACGATTCATCTGACTGCTCCTGAAACACTGCTCCCTCCGGCACCTGAATTCCATATGTAGACAACGCACTTCTGACAGTCGCCTCATCTTCCCCGGAAACAGACTCCGGATAAGTCTCTGCTTCCGGATCGTCCCCGAATACAACGGCATAATCCGTATAACTCATTGTCCCGCCTGCATAGTCAATCCACAGAGAACTCTGCTCTGTACTATAATAGACAGCCGTTTCATCATACAGATCTGTCCTGGACTCATCCAGTGTCTGCCCCAGTGAAGCGAAAAAATTATCGGCAGTCTTTCTTGTCTCTTCTTCCGTATATACAGGAATTTTATAGACTGCTGCTGTTCCCGGCTGGCTGCTGTAACTCTCAGTTGTTGTCACCTGAACATCCGACATGTCAATCCGGCTGCTGAGACCGATTTCCAGATTGCCAAGTTCCTGCCGGTCATACATAATAAAAATTCCGACAAACGCCAGGACGATAGCGGCAAGGGGGATCTGGGCAGCTGCCATTTTCAGAACACTGAATCGTTTTCTCTTTGCTGCCGCTGTAATCTCCCGAAACAGAACGTAGATTCCATAACCGATCATTATTCCCAGGAAATTATTCAAAATATCATCTGCCTCCGCAACCCCCCGCGCTAAAATAAGCTGAGTCGATTCGATCAGTACAGTCACTGCCAGCCCTGTCAGATAGGTCGCCCAGAAGCGCCGGAAAAATCGTATTCCCAGCGGCAGCAGGAATCCAAACGGTACAAAGAGAAGGATATTCAGAACGATATTTCTCCATTCTGCTCCGGAAAAACTGTACCATGCTTCCCGATACGAATAAAACAGAGGCATCATCCTGGTATCGGACCAGCCGGAAATGCGGTCCAGAAGTGTAGCTGAAAGCATTACTGCAAGATAGCAGAAAAAAGCGCCTGTCCACAGCACATTCACCGGCCGGATCCGCCTTTCCCCTTTCATCATCTTTTTATATACGATAAAATAGCCTGCTCCCGCAACTCCTCCCGCAATCACGGCCAGAATTGCCCCCTGGAGCAGATATTGTTTTACCAGTTCAATAATATTGACTAATCTCATTATCCCTTTCCCCATATTAGCACAAAGGTGCCACATAAAATATACTTTCCGTTTCTTTTTTACATCTTTATAAAACAGAATAATACGGAATAAATATTTAAAGTTCTATATAAAATTCTTAATATTTTATTGAATTTTATTTATGGAACTGCTTTCCCTGATTATATATCACTTCCGGCGCTTTCGCCGCGATAAATATATCGGATTTTATAGCAGGCAAGTCTCTTATTGACCGTGCACCAATGCCGCTGTATAATAAAAAATATGTGAAAACGGCGGCAGTTCCTTATACTGCCGCTTCGAGAACAAGCAAAAGGAGATATGCATATGCGCCGCACTGATCATCCATTTAACGGGAAGCAGTTCATTTTAAATAAAAGCACAGGGGAAATTCACAATCTTGACTGCGAATCACCGCTGTGCTGTGTTGACAAAATAGATACCGATCAAATCTTTGCCTGTGATACTTATGCAGAAGCCGTACTGTTTGCGTCCGTACTTGGAATCGAAAGAAACGGATGCGCACACTGTATGCCGGAGCGCCATCATAGTTAAAAACAGATTTCCCACAAAACAGACTCCTGTGCTGAAAATAAGTATCACCCTTATCGGATTAAATATGCTGCTTTTTCAAGATCCTTTTTATGAACATAAATTTTATATTCGTAGGAATAGTTCTGATTAATTCCAAAACTGCCAACTCTCCCTCTGCTGTTGCCAACTATTGGCGCTGCCTGGAGATTTGTGGTTTTTACAGTATAATCAATACCATTCTGAGAAAGAATATCCCTGATCTGTGCCTGACGGTTCATTTCCGTTGTCACAATCAGCTCTTTACGGTTAAATATTGTTATCATATAAGCCTGTTCCGATCTGCAAAAGCAAATCAAGTTCTATACATTTTCCCCGGTGTTTTCAGTGCATTTCAGTCCGCAATACACAATCATATCCCTCATGGCTATGTACCTCCGTTATCCTGTTTATATCCTGTTCTTATATATTCTATCAGCGGCTCCACTTCATCAAAATCATCATAATCACCATTTATACCATCCCGGTGATAAATAACCCTTTTCTTCTCGTTCCTTTCAAGGCAGTCTAAAAGATAATCCTCGCCATATCTTCTGGCAAACTCAGTAAATGCATACGGTTTTATTTTACCTAGTAATCCTTTTCTGCATTTTCCGGTGCACTCATAACAATGTCCGATTTTCCTGGAAATAGAACATTTTCTGTTTTCGCACCAGTCTTTGTCCGGACATTGCCCCGAATCACAGCCGTCACACATCGTGTTTTCAGAACACAGGCAACAGGCAAGTCCGCAGCGGGCAATCCCTAACTCTCGCTTCACAACAACACCTCCGAATTACAATCTGTCGGCCTGACTTTTCTTCATTATACCATTCGTTTATTTCTCTGTCATTATATTTGCAGACCTATATGAAAAGACAGCAGAATATCATTTACCCGCTGCCATCAGAAAAAGAATGAATAAAATTATGATAATTCGTCAGGAAATTGCCAGTGATCAACAGTTTTCTTTATGTGTTAAGACGCGTTGCTTGTAGCAACAGGCAATTCCGACTACAATAATGGTATCGAAGGAAAGAAAGGAGAATATTCCTAATGCTCAATGAAAATATTAAAGCAATCAGAAAATCAAAAAGACTTTCGCAGCAGGAGCTTTCTGCCAGGCTGAACGTTGTACGGCAAACAATTTCTAAATGGGAGCAAGGGGTATCACTTAGATAAAGATACCACACCAATCCCACGCTGACTTTTGCTCAACCGATACAGCCGGAGGGCTGGATAACAAGA
>USFD01000034.1 GCA_900553885.1 uncultured Ruminococcus sp. | reverse complement strand
TTGCGGACCTGACTACGAGAGTAAATTTAGTCCAAAACCTTTTGACGACTAAAGAGCTCCCCGCTTCTGTTGGTGCCAGGCTTCTCGGTATTAATCGTACCAGCATTTATTATAAAGGCACGCCAATATCTGACGAAGAATTGGCCTGTAAGGAGATCATTGACCATCTGCATACGGATAATCCAACCTGGGGTGCCAGACAAATGTCTGCGCAGCTGAAAGCCCGTGGATATCAGGTCGGCCGACGCAAAGCAAGGCGTTATATGAATGAGATGGATATTTATCCCATTTATCCGAAAATGAATCTTTCTAAGCGGATGCAGCAGGCCAGGGTATGTCCCTATCTCCTGCGTAATGCAGTGATAGACAGACCAAACCAGGCATGGTCCATCGATATTACCTATGTCCCCATCCGGCGCGGATTCCTGTATCTGACGGCCGTGATTGACTGGTACAGCCGCTGTATTGTCGGCTGGGAAGTCGATGATACTCTTGATACAAGGATGGTGATCACCGCCCTGAAAAAAGCCTTTAAAGTAGCGAAACCGCAGATCCTGAATTCTGATCAGGGATGCCAATTCACAAGTCAGCAGTACATTGACTTTGTAAAGGAAAATGGGATCCGTCAGAGCATGGACGGGAAAAGCAGGTGGGCAGATAACATCATGATCGAGCGCTGGTTCCGCAGCTTCAAGTATGAAGAAGCTTATCTGACGCAATACAATAACATTCGGGAGGCAAGGAGTGCCATCGGGAAGTATATCCATACCTACAACTTTGAGCGCCGTCATTCTGCACTCGAATACCAGACACCGGCTGAATGCTACTATCCGGCAATGTTGTTGCCCTATGTAGCTTAGCATATATGGGGATGGGAGGATTGATTCCACCATCCTGCTCCCTGTAACTTATCCACCATATCAGTTCATTATAAAAATCTTAGATTTTTGTCTTGACAACTGAGCCACTATATTGCTGTTTTACCCTCTATAAGATACATTCAATGAAAATACAAAAATGCAAAAGTATTTATAAAATTTAGGAGATAGTGCAATAGACAAAAATGTGATATAATTTTTATTGAGTAACAGTCAAAACATGCCGATATGTCCCTATGTAAGACTTATTCCGGAAATAGACAAGTAGCTTTATCAAAAATATAATCTTTGGGGAAATGAAATTTCATTTATCGAAGAACAGATAAAATGGATGGAATGATAAGGAGGAGACAGTATGAAAGATAAAATTTCAAAAGTAATTTTTGCTTTGCTACTTATAGCGTTGATTATATTTTCCTGCGTGGGGATATTTGTTTTGTTTAATAGCCTTGCTGCGTATAAAACCGCAACCGGAAACGACTGGATTGGCTTTGGTGGAGGAATTGTAGGTTCTATTATTGCAGGGTTGATAGCTGTAATTACATTTTATTACACCATCAAAAACAATGATAAAAATCAAAACAAAGCTCACCAATTACAAACAGAATTAAACATTGAAAACAATAATCTTCAGACCTCCTTAAAAGTGCAGGATAATTTGAATCGAAAATTTGAAACAGAACGTTCTGTGCTTGCAACTACATATAATCATTTAGAGAATTTTCTGTTTGCAGTTTCCAATATGCTAAACCAAAATGATAACTATATTGAAATGAAAAATGATTATTTGCGGCTCTATAAGGAAGTTATTTCTTCTGTAAATAATATAAAATTTAATTCAGAGATTTTTGATGATAGAAGCCGCTGTGAAAATTGCGAGATGTGTGAAATTAAAACATATGGTACTTTGGTGAAATCTGCTACGGATATTCAAAAAGAAATGTTAGTTATAGATGAAGAGTGCCGAATTGTTTTAGGGCATCTTGAAGCAGCTTTGAATACGGCATCTCAAAGCAAACAACTTATAGATGAGAGTTCAAGGTTGCAGCAAATTAATACAAATAATGAGCAAATTATAGCAATAAGAAAATCTCAGATTATCAATCCAATACATTCACTTACTCAGGAAGAAAAAAAGTACTATGATGAAATAATTTCAATATCGAATGATATTTTAACAAACAATCGCAGAATAGCAGAAATTAAAGGTATAGTAGACAACACCCCCAATATTATCGGAGAACAAATTTCTTTAGCAAGAAATAAAGCTGCACAAATTGATGCTAAAAATAAATCGCTATTATATATTTTTATACGTAAATATTTTTCCAATTATAATTTATACATTAAAGAAATGGTTTTTTATGTACAAAAGAATGGAAAGAAACCTAATAGTGCTTGTGCAAAATTTGATTTTGAAAAAAATCATACACAGAATAAGTGAATGCAATAATTCGGATTATTTCAGATTCTAGGGCCTTGGAATGGCACTAACTATATTTACTGTTTGTGAATACAAACAGTTTGCTCGTTGAGGGAGTACAGGAATTTATAAGCAAAGAAAAATACAGCCTATGGAGAATATTATTTCTTCGCAAGCTGTATTTTTTTAAGTCAGGATGCCTACATAACGATATGCAAGTTATTTTTCTCATTAGCTGTTACACAAGATGCAAAAATGCTAACTTTGCATGCGAGTTACACTAAAGTTCTGTTTTGAACGTAAAAAGTCGCTTAAAGCCTTATTTTACGCGATTTTTGCTTGCCAAACCTCCGATTTAGTGATATAATTTTAGTGTAACGGTTACACTAAAAAGGAGGAACTGCATGTACTACAATTTCGTTGTCCAGATCCCCTCGGAAAAAGGGAAAATCCTGACCAAGGCTAAGGGCGGATCTTCCTATGTGCTCTTCCAGTACGGGGCAGAATATAAGCCTGATAAGAAGTATGCCATACCCAAAAGGACGATCATCGGGAAGGTTGATCCTTCCGATCCAACAAAGATGTTTCCTAACGAGAAGTTTCAGCAGTACTTTCCTGAAGCGATGCTTCCCGAAGAACTGCCTGAGACGTATAGAAGCTGTTGTCTCAGAATAGGTCCTTATGTGGTGATCCGTTATGTCCTGAACGAGTATAAGCTTCCAAAACTTCTGGAAAAATGGTTTCCTGAGGACTGTGGTCTTTTTATGGATCTTTTATCCTATCTTATAGTGGAAGAGGATAACGCCGGACAGCACTATCCTGACTATGCTTTTTGCCACCCTTTGTTCTCGGATGGTATGAGGATATACAGCGATTCAAAGGTATGCCGGTTCTTCTCTTCCGTCACTAAGGAACAGATGATAGGGTTTCTTGACGACTGGAATAAAAGAAGGGATCATAAGCAAAGGATATATATTTCATATGACTCCTCAAATAAAAACTGTAATGCCGGTGACATAGATCTCATAGAGTATGGCAAAGCAAAGGATAATAAGGGTATTCCTATCTTTAACCTTGCCATAGCCTTTGATAAGACCAACCGGGTGCCTCTGTTTTATGAGGAATATCCCGGCTCCATAACGGATGTCTCCCAGTTTGTGCATATGGTGGATAAGGTGACGGAGTATGGCTATAAAAAGGTAGGCTTCATACTTGACCGCGGTTACTTTAGCAAAGACAACATACGCTACATGGAGGAAGGCGGATATGCCTTCGTTATAATGGTAAAAGGCCGTAAAGCCCTGGTGTCGTCCCTTGTAGAAGAAAACCGCGGCACATTTGAAACTGAGCGCGACCATTCCATCAGAGCCTATCACGTCTACGGTAAGACTGTGAAAGCCAGGTTATATGAGGATGATACGCAGGACAGATACTTCCATATCTACTTCAATCCTTCCAAACATGCGGCTGAAAGGGAACGCCTGGAGCTTACGCTGGACAGATTTAAGATATATATGGACAAGCACATCGGAGATGTGGTTACCTCATCAAAGGCATGTCAGGAGTATTTTACCCTTAAGTATGACAAAGCAGGTCATCTTGTCGGCTACAGCGAGCGAAAAGACGTCATAAAGCGTGAACTGGATCTCTGCGGTTACTTTTGCATCGTCACCTCCGAGGAGATGACGGCCTCCCAGGCGCTTATCCACTACAAAGGCAGAGATGTTTCTGAAAAGCTCTTCAGCACGGACAAATCCTTTATCGGGTCCAAAAGCATGAGGGTCCAGACCACACAGGCCCTGTCAGCGAAGATATTTGTTGAGTTTATCGCCCTTATCGTTCGCAACAGGATGTATAACCTGCTCAAGGAGACCATGCTCAGGCTTGAAACAAAGCCAAACTACATGACCGTTCCCGCTGCTCTCAGAGAACTTGAGAAGATCGAGATGGTAAGGCGGGGCAATGGCCATTACCGCCTGGATCATGCCGTTACGAAAAAACAAAAAACGATACTTAGCGCATTCGGTCTGTCTGATACAGATGTCAAAAGCATAGCGATAGAAATAGGCAGTCAGTTATCAGGCAATCAAACACCTACAGACAAAGCGCCCGAGGAGGATGACGATTATGGCGAGGACACGTTCACTATCATCGATTGAGACTGAGATCTCAAAGGTAACAGCTGAACTTCAAAAGGCTCAGGAGAAGGTTGACGAGCTTACCCAAAGGCTGCTTGAACTCCAGGAACAGAAGCAGTCCATAGAGGCAAAACAGATCATGAATGCCTTCCGCAGGAGCGGTAAAAGTATGCAGGAGCTTATGACGTTTCTCGAAGTGTGAGGAGCGTCAGAAGACCTTTAGTGTAACTTTTTTGCAAAGTTAGCATTAAAATATATCATCGACTGGGACGCTCTTGGCTTCTCCATATGCAGTCAGGCGTCCAACGGCGAAGAAACCCTGAACAAAATCCTGAACCTGCGCCCGGAACTGGTCCTTCTGGAAGATATCTGCCTTTCCTACCAGGACGCTTCCCGGCTTCTGAACCGGCGTTTCTTCTGTGAACCCAATCAGCATGTTCTGGGATACGGGGATCTCCCGCCTTTGGACAACTCCGTACTGCCCAGAGAAAGCTGGAATGAAAAAACCATGGAATATTCCCGCCGGCTGACCGATTACATACAGCCCCAGAACCGGACCCGCATCGCGGAAACTCTGAAGGAACTGGAATCCAACCTTTACCACTCCTCCATGGATATCCCTGGGATCAAGCATTATCTCATCGATATTTACCTGCAGGTAAAGCAGAACCTGACCCATACCTACAGCAACATGGACGTCCCTTTCAGTTCCAATGCGACGATCATCGATTTCATAGAAAACCAATATTACCTGTACGAGATTCTCCAGTATTTCTCGGAGCATTTGAGATCTGTATGAACGCCATCGGGAGCCCCAGCAGCAAAACGATCATCGATGATATCCTTTATTACATCAACCATAATTACCGGGAAAATCTGAAACTGGAAACGATCGCGCCGCTGTTCGGCTATAACAGTTCCTATCTTGGAAAGATCTTTACCCGCGAGGCGGGTGAAACCTTCAACTCCTACCTGGACCGCATAAGAATCGAGCGCTCCCAGGAACTGCTCCGCGACCGGACGCTGAAAGTGTATGAGATTGCGGAAAAGGTGGGATACAAGAACGTGGATTATTTCCATAGGAAATTCAAAAAGCTGGTGGGCGAAAGTCCGGCAGAATATCGGAAAAAACTTTAAAAAGCAGCAGTTCGGTCTTGTTCAGGCGGACGAAAGCCGCCAGGGACCGGTGGTATGCGTGGACGGCGGGCGGCTGAGAAGATATGGAAAATCTAACCGTTCCGAAGCCCCTCCGGAACGCTAAGATTTTCTCGACCCTTTGCAAATGCCCGGAAAACACCTACGCCATCTGCCCTGGGATTTTTTCTGTTTTCTGATACCTGAAACTGCACTTGGAAAAGGCTTCCGGTAGAATGTGTTTATATTTTACACGCTCTCCATCCACTTTTTCGCCAGCAGGATCCAGTTCTGGCAGGCTTCCTGGACGCCGTAGCCTTCGTTGGTCATGGTATCTTCATTTGCCAGGCTCAGACCGTGGCCGCCTTCCGGGAAGATGTGGAGTTCGGCGGGGATGTGTTTTTCCAGAAGTGCCTGGAAGAACAGAAGGGAGTTTTCCACCGGAACGCAGTCGTCCGGGGCTGTATGCCACAGAAATGTCCTGGGGACGTCCTCGTTTACCTGTTTTTCCAGAGATACTTCGTCTTTCAGTTCTTCCAGCCGTTCGCCCAGCAGCGCTTCAAACGAACCCTTATGTGCCTTTTCTCCGGAGGTGATCACCGGATAGCATAAAATCAGCCCCGCCGGACGCAGCATTTCTTCCTCCACGCCAAGCGCCTCTCGGACAAACGGCTTTCTCCAGGAGACTCCATAATTGCCCGCCAGATGGCCGCCGGCAGAGAATCCCATCACAACGATCTTATCCGGATCGATCCCGTATTTATCCTCCTGCTCTTTCAGCCAGCTCACTGCCTTGCCTGCCTGCAGCAGCGCTTCCGGATAAACGGCAGGACTGACGCTGTACCGCAGGATCGCCGTATGGTACCCCATTGCCAGAAACTGCATTGCCACCGGTTCCGCTTCCCGGTCGGAAGTCATCACATAACCGCCTCCCGGGCAGATCAGCACCAACGGACGTTTTCTCTCCGGGCGCATTTCCGGAGAGCGGTCCAGAAAGTATGTATAAAGTTCCGCCTTGTGCGGATAACCAGGTGCCTGTATTTCTAATTTCTCATGAATCATTTTCTGCTGTTTCCTTTCCTTACAACCTATTTTACAACTATCTCTTATAACTGATTCCTTCTGATTATTTTCATAGAATCATTTCTTTTCTGTTATCTCTCTTCTCAATTCCCAACCTGACGTTCCATCCTGTCCACCGCATTCTGCGCCTGGGCAACATCCGCGATGTTTTCAATGGCAAAGGCAGTGCTGCTCCTGGATCCCTTGCTGGTATAAACATTCTGGGTGAACAGGATCGTACCGTTGCCGTTTTTATGGATCACAAGATTCATCGGCGGAAGGTTTCTGCCGTCGTGAATCTGTATCCTGCTTCCTTTCCGAATCATAAGTTTCCTATTGGTGATCACATAAAAAGTTCTGGTTCTCAGATACGCCGTCATAATAAATCTTCCGATCAGAAGGTAGACTCCGATCGCCACAAACGGAAGCCCCCACAGAACCATGAACCAGTTGCTTCCGCTTCGCAGCGCCGTTATCTCCCAGTAAACCGCAAAGGACAGCCACACAATACTGAACGGAAGCATCACGGCTTCCCGCCCTGTGAAGATATTTCCCTTTTCCGGATGGCCTTTCCACAAAATGTATTCATCCTCTGTCATGTAACGCCGACAGAAATCATAAGGATCATGATTGTTCATCCGACACCTCCGTAAATAACATCTGTTTTCTGTATTATACCATCCGGCTCCCGCGTTTGCCAGCAATTTCAGCAAACGGAGGGGTTTCCTTTGTTTTGCTATTCTCTTTCTGTCCTCTGAGCTGCGGAATTATTCTGCTGCAGCGGAAGAAGAAGATGCTGCGGATGCGCTGTCTGCTGCCGGTGTTGCTTCAGCTGTGTCTGCGTTTGCATATTCCTCTACGATTGCTACACGAGCATCGTTCTGCTGTTTTGCAAGATCCATATCATAATCCAGTACGGTCTGGTAATCCAGTCCTTCCAGAGTATCCTGCATTGTCTTCTGCAGAGTATCAAACTCTTCATCGTTTGCTGCAAAGATCATCTGCCAGGAAGTATCCACGATTGTTGCTTTACACTGTCCTCTCAGAGTAGTAATCTGAGAATCTTCTTCCGGAGCCGCAAAGCCGCTGCCCGGCGCTACCAGGATCTTGTTGTTGTTCTGGAGATACTCCATCGTGGTCTTTGCACCCATCTTTTCCTGCCAGTCTGTATCCAGCGCGGTGTTGTTCTCCGCCAGTACGGAATCCCACAGAGTATAATCATAAGTAAATCCTGTTTCCGGATTGACATCTTTGTAGCTTACTGCTTTATAGTTCAGCGCGGATACTCCATCTTTCCAGGTTCCGCCGCCTCATTCATCCGGTACTGTAGTGTCTGCGCCGCCAAGCGCGGATTTACCAAACTCTGTCAGAACCGGCTGTCCATCCTGCATCTCCCAGGTCAATCCTTCCGGTCCGCAAGTAGATGCAGTCTGCTGTGCACTTGCCATAATTCCTTCCGGAGAATACAGCCAATCGATGAAATCAGCCATTCTCTGCGGATCCTCTGCCTTGCTTCCGATCATGATACAGTTCTTTGCATTTCCGTTTGGAACACAGCCGTAAGAGAAGATCTGCATATCTTCGATATCTGCCAACATAAAGCCTTTTCCTTCTGCCTTATGCTCCGGAGTATTGTAAGCTGCCTGTCCAAGCCATGGCCAGAAGGAAAACAGAATCTGTCCGTCCTGATACTTGGAATACATTGTGTATATCCTGATAGTCAGAACCATCTGCTTTTGCCAGCACAAATCCCAGCTCGTCATATCCATAGTAACAGGTCGGCTGTTTTGCATTGTTCATCATGTTTCCATCCCATTCTTTGAAGAAGGACAGCGCGTAGGTCGGTTTTCCGCTGTCACTGGTCGGAACCGCTTCCTGCATCTGTTTCAGGACATCGAGAAGTCCGTCAAGATCCTTGATCTCCGGATATCCGGCTGCCTTATAAGCATCCCAGCGTACATACGGTCCGAACGTCGGCTCCAGAGTGTACCAAGTCCGCTCAGCTGGAGCACCTGCTTGTAGTTTTCCAGATGGAATCCCTTCGGCAGGAAGTTGATTGCTCCGTTTGCACTCAGGTCATTGGCACTGATCGTATTGATGATCAGGTAATAAAACGGATACACGCAGATCAGCGTAAACAGTCCGAAAATCAGATAGTTGAAAATATTAAAGGATATCCGTCTCTGTTGAAGTCATTATGGGTTAAAAAAGAACAGGTGCCGCTCCATCGTCAAAATCTGACGATGGAGCGGCACCTTTCTATTCTCAGACTTCCGGAAGCAGGTGCAGCGGATTCCCGTCCCTGTCTGTCACAGTTCCATTACTCTGTCCCTCATTCAATGCAAGAATTTCCCTGCGCGGACAATTGATTCTGCACGCTTCGCAGGTAGACTTCATACAGCGGATTCCTTTTTCATTGATGTAATACCGGTTCTTTCCAAGGCCTTTTGAGATATAAAGTGCCGTATCCGCACTTTCGTACAGGCTTTCAAAATCCACGACCCCCATTTCAGCATCCAGCTTTGCCGCCCCAATACTGACGGAAACGCCATAGGTACGGTAACCGTTCAATTTGACCCGGATCGAATCCATCACATGATCCAGCTTTTTCCTCAGTACCGAATCCTCCACATCGCTCGGCAGATAAACCATAAACTCATCGCCTCCGATCCTGCCGACCACATCACTCTTCCGAAATTCCTGCTTTAAAATTTCCGAAAACAGTTTCAAAAGCCTGTCTCCCTCCGGATGTCCCATGGAATCGTTGATTCTCTTGAAGTTATCCAGGTCGCACATCAGGAGTACACCCCCGCCCGCATGGTTCTCCGCCAGGATTTTTTTCACCTCCTGCTGGAATCCCTTGCGGTTCATGATGCCGGTCAGGCCGTCTGTAATATTTTTCTTCCGCTCGTCTCTGACATTGCAGGCCAGACGCCGCTTTTCCGTCTCCTCCTCTGTCCGGTCAATAAGAACGCCCACGAGTTCATTTTGAATCTCAAACATATGAACCTCAAGATACTTACCGTTAAACGCAGCAATATTTCCTTTGTCGCATTTCTTCTCCAGTTCATTGATAAGTCCTTTGAATTCCTCAATATGTTCTTTGTAATATTCCACCTCTTCCCGTTTCCATCCCATGACTTTGGCAAAGTTGTCGGAAAAGAAATTTGCCTGAAGACTGTCCAGCAGTTCAAAAGATCCGATGTTCGGTCCGATGGAATTGAAGATCTTGTTCATTCTCTCCGTTTTGTGCACATATCCATTTTTCAGATCGCGGATGGCAGAGACCATAAGCTCGATCTCCTCCGACTGGCAGGCTTCAAATTCCGTATCATAATTCCCCTCCAGCAGCCGGAGCACCTGGTTCTGGATTTTGTCGATATCCGTCAGGAAAAGCTTTTTCATAGACAGACGGATAAAGACCGCGATCACCACATAGGAGATCAGGATACTGGCGGACAGCCGGAAGATGTTGGTTCCGACTTCAACGGAAGAATCCGCCCCCGTATCGATTCCCACAAGAAAAATATCCGGGCTGTACCGGACCATCGCGGCAGTAGCAAAATAATTGCTCAGATGGATCGTTGCCATTTCTCCTTCTTCCAGTTTCTGCAGTTTTTCCAGGATCCTGCCCCACCCTTTTTTATCCATTAACTCCTGCGCAGACATATTATTTTCAGTGATTCCGATAATCTCATGGGTCTTCGCGTCAATGCCCACAAGGATCGTCGTTGGATTCGTCGGTATATTCCGGATCATCTGTCCGATAAAACTCCGGCTGTCTTCCTGCGTGCCTTCCTCATCCTGGCTCGTAGATTCTCTGCTGCTCCCGTAGCATTCCTCCCCGGCGCCGAGAAGCTTTTGGGTATCTGTCAGAATCTCTTCCAGATATCCTCTGTCCTGCGCCCACTGGATATGAATCACTCCGGTGATCGAGACTCCAAGAAGACATGCTGTTACGACCGTAAACAGGATCAGTATTCTCCAATATAATTTTTTCATTCCACACCAAAACCCCTTCCACTGTAACGTCCCGCTGCCGAACGTGTCTGAAAACTGCAGGAATAAAAAAACAGAGATAAACTAATCATTAGAGTATCTCTGTCTTTCCGATGCAAAAAAATTGTATGTAAAAAAAGAATATACTTTAGCCTTTAGTCTGTGTGCCGAGCATATCACAGCCAACGTCGGTTTGTCAACCTTTTTTGAAAATTCTGAATAATTTAAGAATTTTATCTGGTAGTTTCTGGTCACTACAGCCCGTCGGCAAACATATATCCGCCTTTGCCCCGGTTCTTTACCTGATACAGCGCTCTGTCTGCAGCTTCGTAAAGGCTGCCAAACTCCCGTTCACCGCTGCGCATTACAATGCCGATGCTGACAGAAATTTCCACATCTTCATAATTTTTTCCGTTCTTTTCCAGAAACTGGCGGGCGATCATCTCCGCGCGTTCCACTGCAGTCTCTTTCTTTTTCAGCCCTGGAAAATAGACAAGAAACTCATCGCCGCCCAGCCGCGCACAGATATCATCACTCCGGCTGTTCCGTCGAAGAATATCGGCAAATCCGATCAGTACTTCATCTCCTGCCAGATGCCCATAGGTATCGTTCAGCTTCTTAAAATTGTCAATATCCATCATAAACAGCACGCCGTCTTCTTTTTCCTGAAAAGATTTTTTTATCAGCCGCACTGCCGCCTTCCGGTTGAAAATTCCAGTCAGAGAATCCTGCTCCGCCTCCTTCTGCAGCATCTCCTGACGTTCCACAGACTTTGAAATGTCGATCACGACACCGATGATCGCGCTGCGGCCCTCTTCTGTGACGATCTTTCGTCCTTTGTCATACACCCATTTTTTCTCACCGTTCTTTTTCAGCACACGGTACTGAATTTCATACTCTCCTTTCTCCTGAACATCGTGCAGTACTTTTTGTTCCACCCGTTCCCTGTCCTCCGGAGCGATCGTTTCGATCACCATCTCGCCGGTATTTGCGCGCAGTTCTTCATAAGTATAGCCCAGGTAATCCAGCATTTCATCATTAATAATGTACAGAGGAAAACCCTTTTCCAGATAGGCTCCGATAATGCCTCCGGGAAAGGTATTCGTCATCAGCTTGATCAGCTCTCTATGTGATTCCATGCTGAGCTTTTTGATGACTTCATGTCCATATTTCAGCGGGAAAAATTCCTCTTCGCTCTGCAGCGAAGTCGCTATAGACATATGGAGATTCAGGATCTTCCACTGTCCGTCCTCCCGGCAGCAGGCTGCCGTAAGTCTTGTCTTCAAAGTAAAAAATTCTCCGCTTTCTCCTTCCACACGCGCCGTCACGTTGCAGAATGCGCAGCACAGCTCCGAATGCATGGTTGTTTCATGGTAATCTTCTATGGTATATAAAATGGGGGTCGGATTAACAGAAAATTCCTTTTGCAGAAGCTGTTCCAGCTCATGTTTGCTCCCTGCTGTTTCCTGTACCCCGGTACCAATACTGATGATCTCATCGGATACAAATTCCAGCGTTTTTTCCAGATCTCTTTCGCTCATGTAGGCTTTTAAAAACTTTTCCAGAAGTTCTCTGACTCTATATTCCACGACAGGGTACCTCCTTGTTTTGCTGGTTGTATTATATCATTTTCCATATATCCTTTTCAACTTTATTTCTTTCATTCGGGGCTTTTGCATTCATCCAATTTTCAGACATAAACGTACTCTACAAATCAAAAACCCCGCAGCAAGCTACGGGGCATCAAACTTGGCACACAGCACCGCCAAATGGACATGCAGGCATGTCCGCTTGGCTCATTGCCCTCCTCTCCCCTCCTGTGCTAAAATAGACATATCGGAGGTATACCAATGAAAAAATCTCAAAAAGCCAAACCATCCCATTCCCCTGCCAGACACCGCTTCACCGCTGCCCTGATCCTCTTTCTGCTCAGCGCCGCGCTGCTTCTGGTCTCCACGCTGGTCCCAGCCGCCGCGGAATGGTATTCCAGCCAGATCTACCAGCCAGCCGCCGCTGCCATCTCAGGGCTGACCGGACGCGTGCCATTTTCCCTGGCGGAAATCGGGCTCTATCTGCTGATTCTCGGATTTCTGCTTTCTGCGGCGTACACCATCCGCCGGATCATCAAAAAAGGAAACGCCGGTCAGCGGCTGCTCTCCTGGCTGTCCGGAATCCTTCTGGCGGCTTCCCTGCTTGCCTTCTTCTTCATGCTCGGCGGCGGGATCAATTACCACAGGGTCTCCTTTGCGGAAAAGGCCGGGATTTCCGCTGAACCATGTACGGCGGAGGACCTCTCCCGGATCTGCTCCTGGCTGACCGAAGAGGTCAACGCCAGAAGTTCCCAGGTCTCCAGAGATGAAAACGGCGTCATGATCCTGTCCCGCCCGGAAGGTCCGGACGCAGCCGCCGCCATGGAATCCCTCGGAGAAACCTTTCCGGATCTGTCCGGCAGCTATCCGATGCCGAAAAAAGTCCTGTGTTCCCAGATCCTTTCACGCCTTGGCCTGACAGGGATCTTTTCCGCTTTCACCATCGAGGCTAACTACAACCGTGATATGACCGCCTACAACATCCCTTTCACCGTCTGCCATGAACTTTCCCACCTGAGGGGATTTATGCAGGAAGAAGAGGCGAATTTCATCGCATTCCTGGCATGCATCCAGTCCGAACAGACAGCCTTTCAGTACAGCGGTTATCTGTCCGCGTGGATCTACTGCATGAACGCACTGTACGATACGGATTACGACACCTGGAGCGCCATAAGAAGCCAGCTGGCGCCTTCCGTCGAAGCAGATCTGACCGCCAACCGGGAGTTCTGGGCGTCCTACGATGGAATACTGGAAGAAATCTCCACCCAGGTCAACGACACCTACCTGAAGATCAACGGGCAGGACAGCGGGGTGCAGAGTTACGACATGATGGTAGAACTGACAGTTGCTTATTTCAAGGATAAAATTTGATCTGTTTCTTTTTGATCCAGTCAGACAGAATAAAAATTTACCCGAAACGGATGACAGGGAGCGGTTGAACGTAAGATACAACCGCTCCCTGCATATCAGGACTTTAGCAAAACTACTTGATATAGCTCAAATTTACACGTTACGCATTCACGTGGCATATACTCGTTTGATACACCTAAGAATTACGACGTTCTTCCTCCTCTTTCGGACGGATAAAATTTTTTTCAAACAAGTCTGGTGTATATGTATGTGTTTCATTGAACAAATACTTTTCAAATTTCTCTATCCCATTTTGATCGTTCCATTTTTAAATTCAACAAAAAACCATTTGCCATCAACATCTTTATATAATGCATCATTAGATTTTGGAACACTGCTCCAGCCTCTTCCTCGGGCAAACTCATTTGGTATTTTATCAAAATTTACAACCTCGATACCACTTTCGCACATTGGAATGTTTTTTGTAGTATCCATAGAAGCACGTTTCAAGGTACAGATATGTGGTTTTAGTTTTTCAGGAAGGCTTTCCATTACTTCTTCTGTCATTTACACATTACCCCTTATTGGTTGTTCAACTCGTATCTTAACGTATTCAACATTTGAATTGGCGAAGCCATTTTTTGATAAATCAAATCTATTTTTCTGGTGACGTCATCCATTTTTACTGTATTTCCGACATTGGATGATAAATAGTAATGAACCTTGCTGTCAATTTCATATTTGCATGAAAACAAATTAATTGCATCAACAAAATACGGGCTGTGGGTAGTCACTACCACCGAAAGATCAAACTGTTTCTGCAGCAATACAATCAGCTCCGCATAGGCAATCTGCCATTGCGGATGCAAATGAATCTCAGGCTCATCCAGGATTATAACATCTTTCTCTCTTATACATCCTTTTTCAATCAACATCTTTAATATCACAAAGGATTTCATTCCGGTGGAAAGATTGTAAAATGAAATTGGTTCATTAAATTGATGACCCTTTAAATAAAAATCATCTCCGTTTCGACCGGTTATAATTTCTCCGTCTACAACATTTTCCAGTGTTCGAAAGATATCGTTTAACTTTTCTTTTGCACGCACGGTCTCAATCACGCCGTCCATGCCATATTCTTTACGATCATTTGTCAGCATGTTTTTCAGCAGCTGATTCATGGGATTCAAATCATTGTATTTTGACAATTCATCGATAAGAAACGGATTGTCGATATAAATAGCCTGATGAGAAATACCAATTTCATCTGTAAATTCCGCACACTGATTTTCACGAAAAAGAACCTGATTTCTTTTTCCGCGGATTTCCAAACTCAATACCGTATCCTCATCACAACCCTGCGTGAGAGAATTAATCTGTCCATGAAAAACATCATCAAAATATCGGGAAATAGTTTCTCGGGCAATAACTTCTTCCGGAATGAATAAAATCTCTATTGTATTCAATGAAAGTTCATCAATCAGATCTTTCCAATCTTCAGGTTCTTCTGGACGATGTACATTCTCCAAACCTTCAATTGCACGCTCTATACTATCACGAATATATTCTTCAGAAAAAGACATTCTCTTCAACTTATGTCGTAAATTCAAAGTTATTCTACGTGCCGTATTCCTGGCATTAACAAATACTTTCGATTTAGAAAATCCTGCATCAGTCAAGTGTTTTTGTAAAATAATTCTGTTTGTATTTTCGATCTCATTAAAACGTTCGTTCCAAATTCTTTCTTCAATATCAGACCATGCATTAAACAACGTAAACAAGATTTTTCCGATTGTACTTTTGCCCGTATTATTCTCACCAGCTATTACAGTGATACCATCAATAATAATATTGGCCTCGTTGATTTTTGCAAAATTTTTTATATTTAATTTCATACAGTATCCCTTTCCATTTCACGCACTGACAAAAATCAATTCTTCCAGCCCATACAGAAAATACGCAGGTATTTCTGCAGCGTCATAACTGATAACAGTTCAGCTGACTGAGCTATTACTGCGACTATTTTTATTCTATCCCATTTTATTAACAATTACAATCGAAAGATCAAACTCTACTCCGCTTCCTCCATTTTCCACTTCCGCCTCTTCTCATACCGCCTCTCAAACATCGAAGCCAGGATCTGCAGTACCACCGCCGCCACGATCACGCCCCCGGCGATGACCTTGCCTTCCGGCCCGGTGAGTATCTGGGCAATCTCTCCGATCTCCGGGTAAGACTTCACAACCTTTCCGATAAAATTCTCATAGGACGCCGGATTCATATCCTCGGTCTGGTTGGCGTCTCCCTTGGTGATAAATTCACCCATGAGGACCCGGTTCTCCACGACACGGTGGGTGATAATGCTGGCGGAATCCTTCGCCCCGTAAAAGGCGATCACATCGTCCGCTTTTACATCCTCCGGCTCCATCTCCTGGATATACACCAGACTTCCGGTGGGGATCGCGGGCTCCATACTTCCGCTGATGACCGTATAAATATGATACCCGAACAGTCTCGGCACCGTCAGCGGCAGGCACACCAGCACCAGCGCCACAAGCATCACGGTTCCAAGAATATTGCAGAACAATGCCGCGGAACTTCTCCGTTTCCCTTCCTTATTTTTCTTTCTGTCTGGCTTCCCCGTCATCTGACTTTTATCTCCTTATCCACCCTGTATTCTCTGTCAATCCTGTACAGCTGCTATTCCGATCCGACACACTGCCCGGTTCTCATTTGCGCCAATAGATTCACTCCACTGCCGCAAGCGATGTGCCGTATATCAAAAAATGCCGGGAACCAAAGCGTGTGGAACGTATCCGTCCATTCTCACGCTTCCGCCCCCGGCGTCCTGTTATTTATTGTATCATTTCATACGCTTTCTTACAAGTACAATGATCACACCGAGCGCTGCCACTGCCAGCACACCGATTGCAACTCCTGCAACCATCGGAAGACCTTTTTTCACTTCTTCCTCATCGATGTTGATATTGCTCTGAGGAACTTCTTCCTCATCCAGATCGGTCAGATCCTGATTGTCCTGCGGAACTTCCTCATCCTGAATATCGGTAGTTCCCTCATCCGCTGCCGCGTCGGTTTCACCCGCTGCGGTTCCATCCGTACCTGCGGTACCGGTTTCATCGGTTCCGGCTGCCCCGGTGCCTTCGCCGGCAGCTCCGGTACCTTCACCGGCGGTTCCAGCCGCTCCGGCACCCTCGCCCGCGGTTCCGGCTGTGCCTGTTCCGGTACCTGCCGTTCCCGTTCCTGCGGTTCCAGTTCCCGCTGCGGTGCCCTCGTCTGTGGTTCCCGGCACGGTCTCCGTTACGGTCGTTGTATTTGTGATCGTGTCACCCGGCTCTGTGATCACCTCTGTAGGTACCGGTGTGTACACGAAAGTAAACACGTTTTCCGCCTCGTTTTCGGACAATGTTCTGGTCAGCGCCAGTGTCTGCGGATTATAGTCCTCAATGTACAGGTATGCCACCACCGGCTTGTCGCCTACATTTCCGTAATAGGTACGGCTCGGCGCCAGTTCGTTGCCCTGGGCATCCTGATAATTTACCGTATAGCCTGTCTGGTTTCCACGGATTCCGTACGCCAGCACATACTCTGCGTCACCGTCCACACGGAACGCGGAAGTCTGTACCGTATCATTGTCGCGTCCGCTCTGCCGGATCCCGCGGAGATAATACTTGCTGTCATCCGACATCTGCACAGCGCCCGCCTGAACGTCGAAAGATATGATATCTCCCTGTTTCAGTCCGCTGACTGTGATCTCATCTCCGTTTTCCTCCACCGTATACTCGGAACCGCTGGAATGATTGTCTACGGAAAGTCCTTCGCTTCCGTTGAAAGTCCCCTGGTTTCCGCTGTAAAAAGTAACCTGATAGGTGTATTCCTCCGCCAGTGTGTTTACCGGAAAAAGTCCCAGAACCAGGCAGAGCGTCATCAGAGATGTGAAAACCACTCTCCAGCCTTTTACGATCTTTTTCATGATCTCAAGTCTCCTTTCCGGTCATCGCGGCGTTTCTTCATGGATACCACCGCCAGAATCAACAGGACAATCCCGCTCGCCAGAGCCGCGGCGCAAAGTCCAAGCATCTGTGTCGGATCTCCGGTCTTCGGAGCTGTGGTGACAACCTTTTTGACCACCCGGTTGATCACGTTGTCTTCACCTTTTTCCACCACCGTGTTGGCTTCCACTTCCTCCACGGCGAAATTCATCTGCAGCCGTGCCAGCGTGTCCTGATAATCATTTCCCTGTGTCTCGCCGTCCAGCTGAACCCTCAGATGAACGCTGCCCGTTTCCCGGCTGTCCAGACGTCCCAGGTAGAAGTAATCCTCCAGAGAACCGGTCGCCTGATGGAGGCCTTCTCCTCCTGCGCTGGATTCTCCTCCGACGGTCTCGCTGCTGAACAGCACCGTCTCCTCTCCGTCCGGGTCCACATAAGTCAGTTCATAGGCATATGCGCCGCCCTCCGCCACGCTCTGGGTATCTTCCAGAGACTGCAGCACCTCGTTGGTCATATACCAGTCGGTCTCACTGCCGCTGGAGTTTCCGACGCCCACCTGAAGCTCGATGGTGTCGCCCGGCTGGATCCGGTAAATCTCCTCGGTCATTTCGGAAGACTGGAAATTGCTCTCCATGCCCTCCCCGTTAAATGTTACATTCCAGGATTTTTCACCCTGAAAATCCTCTGCAAATACTGTGGTACTCATGCCCACGGTCATGGCTGCGGCCATGACAAGGCACATGATTTTCCTTTTCATACTCCGCACCCTCCTATCGTAAGCTTATGGTACCGTCGTCCGCCACGTCTACATCCACGCCCCAGGCGCTCTTGATCGCGTCCTGCGCGTTGTGGGTCTGCACCGCGTTGACTTCCGCTTCCAGTTCAAAGGTATAACCGTCATAAGCATAAGTAAATGTAATGGTCTTGTATCCGTTTTCATCGGTAGTAACTTCTTCCGTCACCTTATCCGCAACCGCCGGATCGATCCGCACCGTATCGGACAGCGCCGGGGTCGTCTCTCCCGCCGGAAGGATGTTCGTGTAATACAGGATCGTCCGCTCCGCTGTGGAAGCGTCCTCATCGATGATCCAGCCGTTATCGGTCAGCAGGTTCAGGTCGATCAGCTCCGGAGAAAGGTTCGGATCTGTGCTGCTTTCGCTGTCCGTCCAGCTCTTGTTGAGGATCACCCTCACATAACTGTCAATGGAGCCGCTGTTGGAAACCGCAAGGGCTTCGTCATATTCCTTGCCCGGAACGATTGTCTCCTCCTGCAGATCCGCCAGAAGCGCTCCGCTGGTCTCATTCCATTCGCCGTTGGAATCGTAATCCCTGCGGCTGACGGTCTCGCCGTTTTCCAGAAGGCTGACGCCGATATTGGAAACCGTAACCTCCGCCCCATAATTTTCACTGTAATACGTAAGCGCCGCCCGGGTACTTCCCACGGTACTTCCGATCAGCAGAACCGCGGAAGCCGAAAGGAGAACGGCTGTCGTTACACGGAAGGGAAATTTTTTCTTCTTCATCACTCTTCACCCTCCTCTGCATATACTGTCTGATCAGAATCCGCGATCCGGTTCCAGTCCGCATACGGATTACCTTCTTCATCGTAAAGCACCGGCGTACATTCCTGTACGACAATGACATTGAAGCTCTCTTCGCTGTCCATCGGATCGATGCCGACCCGCAGCTCCTGCGCTTCACCGCCTGCCGGAACGATATCACTGTAATAATAATAATCATCCGCGCCCGGCGTCCATCTGCCCTCGTCATCGGCGTAAGTCAGACCGTCCTGATACCTGTCGCCCGCGAATACCTTCACACGGACGAAGCAGTCGATATCGCCGGTATTCTGAACCGTGATATGTTTCGTCCAGTTGCTGACCTCTTCCTCCGGAACCGTTACCGCATTGTCAAGGCTCAGGCTCACTCCGCCGGAAGCTGTGGCATAGGTGGTGAAGTACGCCATCGCTGTTCCCACGCTCAGGCCGGCGGTAAGCGTAAGGGCTGCTGCTGCCAGGCAAAGATTTTTCTTTTTCATATTTTTCATCATTCCTGTCTTCCTCCCTTACTCCTGTGGTGCGGAACTGTCTGCCTGCTGCTGCCAGTCCCAGACTCCGTCGGTGTATTCAAAATGGTTTACCACACTTGCGCTGCCGTTCATGCCGCCGTTGTACTCGTTGGTAAAGGAAACGGCTGCCGGAACTTCTTCCGATCCGTCCGCCACGATCACGGCTGTCTGTGTTCCGCCGGAAACCGCGTCATAATTGGAACCTCCGTAGATCTCGGTCACCGTCACAACGGTTCCCGCCGGGATATCGGTGATCTCCACGCTTTTCGTTCCAGTGCTGTCAAAATTCAGGGATACCACATCGCTGAGCACCTGCTCATGATCCCGGATGCCCTCCACCTGGAAGACAAAGGCTGCATTCCCAAGGGTGGCGTTGTAGGACGTCAGGGTTTTCTGGATCGTCAGGGAGCCAAGGCGCGGCGTCTGCTCCGGCTTCAGCCCGGTGGACACGTCGTAAACCCAGGTATCGTCTCCTGTGGAATCGTAGTAATTGTTCGGCAGAGAGATCAAGTACGGCGTAAAGTCGTAGGTATATTCCGCCGTCTGCACCGTTTCCGCCTCCACCAGATACATACCGGTGGAAAGATCTTCCGCGAAACCATCCGGCTGCCCCTCTTCGTTGGGCGCAATCTCCAGAACCGCCGTCGGCTCCGCGCCAAGTGCATTCTTCAGGGAAACGGCTTCCTGAGAGAACGCCTCCCACTGCTCCGCCGTGGTGCTGTCGCTGACAGAGCCAAGATCCAGCTCCTCATATCCGGCGAGGGAAGTATACTCCCCGGTGACCTCCACATCCGCCACCTTGTACAGATTGACCGGGATCGCGATCTCATTGAGCTCCTGATACTGTCCGTCCAGTTCAAAGGACAGTGAGCAGCTTCGATCCGGCTCCACTCCGGGCGCTCCGTATACACTGGAAATTCCCGCCGCTGAAACCACCAGCAGGCATGCCAGCGCCGCCGCGCCTCTCTTTTTTATCTTTCCTGTCATTTTCACTTCTTACCCTCCTTTGAAATCTGGTAACCCGCAGCCGCTCAGCCAACTGAACCGTTACGGTAACTTCACAGTTACGAACTCTGATTCGTCCGGCCGCCGCTGTCTTTCTTACGGCTCCTTCCGAACAGGAACTTCATGATCAGTATCACAAGCAATGTGACTGACAATCCCAAAATCAGATATAACATGTAATAATTCTGTACCGCCCGCAGCATCGTATCCACCGGGGTACTCTCCACTTCTTCCTCGCCGGTGTACGGCACCCGCGTTCCGCGGACCAGAAGCCTGTGGGAATTGACACCGTAGGGCGTACAGGTGAACAATGTCACATGATCCTCGCCCGGCACTGCCTGCAGCGCCTCTTCCAGTGTCTCCATATCGTCCTTGTCTACCATATCCAGGATCTGATCCACCTGGTAGGCAAGGGTCTCATCCAGTACATGGATGTAAAACATATCGCCCTTGTTGAGCTGGTCGATATCGGTAAAAAGTCTTGCGCTCGGCAGCCCTCGATGCGCCGCCAGGACGCTGTGGGTGTTGTCCCCGCCGATGGGAAGACCGGTTCCGTCCAGATGGCCTGCGCCCGTCTGGAGCACCTCGTCGGAAGTTCCATGGTAAATGGAGATCCGGACGTTGATCTTCGGGATCGAGAGATAACCCATCACCCCGTCCCCGCCGATATTCAATACCTTCCAGTATTCCGTGTTCTCCAGTTCTTCCTGGTCAGAGGCGAAGACATCGCCGTATATGTTATTCTGTGTCAATGTGCTGTTAAACTGCCGTGCGGCCTCCCATTCCTGTGTGAAATCCTCCGGCGTCATCTCTTCCACCGCCGATTCATAGCTGCTGATCAGCCTGCTCTGGCGGTAGGTGTTCCACTGATCGGAGATCGTCGGATAAGCCAGAATGCCAAAGCCCAGGAGGAACAAAAGTCCGAACAGGATGCCTGAAATCTTTCTCTTCATGTCTGCTCCTTTATGTCTCGATGTCGTGGTTGCTCGTTTCCTGATCCTTAATCTGAGAAGCTTTCCTGCGCTTTCTGTCCATCAGATACAGAAAAGCGACAAATCCTGCGGTCACTGCCAGTCCCACGAGTACCCAGAGAAGATAATTCGTATGGAGACTGACGCCCGCCAGCGGAATCTGGTTTTCGTCTTCGATGACTTCCGGTTCATAAGGAACCCGGTGTCCACGCACCAGAAGGCGGTGGCTGTTGACTCCGTAAGGGGTACAGGTGAGCAGTGTCACCAGATCCTGCCCCTCCTGAACCGCAAGGCTCTCTGTCTCATCCGGCTCGACCACGAGAATCTGGTCGACCTCGTAGCAGAGGACATCATCCAGTATGTACAGAAGGAAGTGATCTCCTTCTTCGAGTTTGTCAAGATCCGTAAACAGGGATGCACTTGGCAGTCCCCGGTGTGCGGAAATTACCGCATGGGTGTTTTCACCGCCAACCGGAAGAGAACTTCCCTCCAGATGGCCTGCTGCCTGTTCCAGGACTTCCTCGTCTGTGGTGTGGTAGATCGGAATCTTGATGTTGATCTTCGGAACTTCCACATATCCCATCATGCCGTCTCCGAGAAGATTCAGGCAGGACATGTATGCCTGGTGGTCTTCGGAGTCCTCATCGGAAGCTTCCGCTACCGCGAAGGAATCGGGAAGGATGCTGGGGAGAAGCGCCTCATTGAAGGCGTTGGCTTTTTCCCACTCAGCGGTGTAGTCAATCTCACCGGAGGTCTCCTGTTCCGATACAGCTTCGTCGTAGCTGGAAATCAGTCTGGACTGCCTGTAATTGTTCCATTCGTTGGCAACCAGCGGATACAGCAGCAAGGACAAACCGGTTAAAAAAAACAGGGCTATGATTATGGTTGTAAGAATTCTTTTTTTCATCCGGTCTCTCCTTGTTGTTGTATTTTTTAAAACGGGGCGGGCGAACCGCCCCGTTTTTTGGGTTTGTTTGTTGCTTGTTTGTTTATGGCTTCGTGTTTCCCGGGGGTCGGGAATTTTCCGTCGCCGTCAGAAACTTTTGATTAGTTCTGCTCTTTTTTGCGTGTTGCAAAGTACAGGCCTGCTGCTGTTACCATGATTACGCAGCCGCCGATGGTGAAGATTGTGGTACCGATGCCACCGGTGGATGGGAGGGAAGCAAGCTTGGTATCTGTCATATCACCATCTGCTGGATCCAATGTTTCGCTTTTCGTTGTATTAGCTTCTGTAATTGTTACTTTTTCTGATTTTGTATTAACACTATAGCCTTCAGGTGCCTGAATCTCTATAACATTATATGTTCCTAAATTCAAGCCATACAGCGTGAATGTTCCATCTGCTCCTGACGTTACATTTTCTATTCCATTTGTAGGATCCAAATAGTAAACATTATCTTCCTCATTCAATGTGAATTTCAAAAGATTACCATCTTCATCTTCTACATTGAAAATTGCTCCTGGCAGAGGATCATTTTCTTCACCTACATCTGGACCATCTTCACCGTATTTAGTAAACTTAATTGCTCCTGTGTAAAGCTCTTCTGTGGCTTCACCATAATTATGTTTGCCATCCTCAGGTACTACTGTATTCTCTACTTTTGTTCCCGTTACTGTTACATCATAAGTGATAGTAACTTTTTTACCCGCATAGCCTGTCAACCATTGACTTAAATCAATCGTCATGGATTCATCTACACCTTCATCCAGAGTACCATCTTCTTTATCTGCAAAAGTAATCTTCCCGCTTAACTGATCGGTTATATCTCCAACAGTTTCAATACTTACCTTTACAGTCCCCTGCTGATATGATGCATCTGTCAACTCATCTATAATCTTATAATTGGTTACCTCTGAAGGTACATACGTCTCAATTTTATAAGTTGCAGTTCCTCCAATTTCAACTACTTCATCCTCACTACCTTCTGTTTTATCGTTACCAGTTTTTACTGTAGGAAGTGTTGTGTATTTAGCAACCACTTCATTGTCAGTATCGTTTTCTTTCACATTATAATCATAGCCATCTGCGGTTTTCGTAGCTTCATCGTACTCAACACTGACAATCATTGGATTTGTATAAACAACTTGCGTTCCTTCAGAACTAGGTGTATTAATGATGCTTACCATATAGTATCCAGCATCAACAGTTGCTGTAAACTCATTATTTGCAGTAGTTCCTGGTGTAGCCTCCGGTAAAACTGTATCTTCATGCAATAATGCGGCTTTCTGTGCTTCTGTACCTGCATCAAGAAACGCCTTTACAGTAGTATATCCATGAATGCTAACACCCTCTGCAAATTTATAACCTGTTTCCGCAGTAACGTCAGGTTCAAGAATTTTAACATACGTTGCTGCATTCGTTCCCGTAGTTGCTAATCCACTAACTTTGATTGTAGTTGTGTCATTAGCCGCAAACGCCGTCACCGTACTTCCCAAAATCATCGCTGATGCCATTAACATAGCTAAAACTTTTTTTGCCTTCATACTTGTTCTCTCCTTTTCTTTTTCGGGTTCCCCCATTTTTTTATTCAAGCCATTACATGCTGTCATTTTTGTTTTTTGGCGGCGCAGGGACCGCTAAAAAATTTCATTTTTTAACTTTCCTGCACCTCCTTGCGTTTCATTTTATATAGGATCAGCGTTCCTGCCATTAACAGCAGGGTTCCGCCCATCGTATATCCAAAGATTCCAGAGCTGCCGGCGGATTGAAGATCGTAAACTGGAGTATTATCGTAATATACAGTTACAACTCCATCATTCAAATAACACGTAAAAGTCGGTCCTTCAATCGGAGTAGCTGTATCATCTGTTCCCAAAGTTCCTTCAATAGTTTTTGGTAATCCATTCTCAATAACTATCCGCCACTCTTCGCCACAAGAATAACCATCAGGTGCCTTTGTTTCTTTCAAGAGATAAGTTCCATTTTCTAATGGCGTTATTCTATTGTCCCATTGAATAATTCCATTGTCATCAGATGTTCCGTTAAAAATCGATTTCGTCATCTGACCAGATTTATCTAGCTTCTCAAGCTGGAATTTCGCTCCTGGCAATTCCGGATGCGGTTCACTGGTACTGCGTTTTACAATTTGCCATGCCTGAGTATTTGTAATGGTAATTAGATTGCTATCATTAGTCAACTGAATAGTAGTCGGTGAATAATCAACTGTGAACTTAATTCCATTAAATGAAACTGTTTCACCTGAATCAACGCCGATATATTGCTGACCGTCAATCTCAAATTCTCCCTTTCCAGATGTAACTACAAGTTCTTTGACTAAGTATTCTCCATTTGCTTCCAGACCCGTAAACGAAGTCCTCCAACCCTCATCAGCTAATAATTTCTGATACTTTATCGGATTTACATTATCTGCATTTTCTTTTTCATACAAACCAATGTAAATATCATCTGGAAGCTCATTTTTTGTTATGCAAGCCCACTGTTTCTCTACCGTCAGAATACCTTTATATCCATTAATAACTTGAACTTTGGCATTCGCATTTAATCGAATCGTTCCCGTTGCTCTCTCAACCTTTACAAGTGGATTATCGTCATCTTCAGTCATCATATAAACAGGAGTCTTATACTCTTCTTGTTGATCTGTTCCCAATGTTTCTGTGACTGAAAAATCTGTATCTGATAAAATTGAATAAATAGATATCGTCCAACCGGCTTTTATTGAAATATTTCCATCAGTTGTTGTCAAACGAAGCGTATTATCTCGCTGAATATTTCCATCGGCATCAATTGTTTGTTCATTCTCATTTCTTAAATGATAACTTCCATTAAATGGTGCAAGATCTCCGTTAGAATTTTCTAATTCTACATGCATCGTAAACATAGCATCAGAATTTTGCCCTGTCTCCATTTTTTTCTCAATTGTCAATGTCCGTAAATTTTTTGCATTACAAGAATTTATAAAAGTTACCATTAGACGATGATCCACTGTATCTTGACCAGAACTCAATCCATAAGATATGTTTGATTCTTCTCCCGAAAAGTCTTCTTTTATTTGAGTTCCACTAATTTCAATTTTGTCGAAATAATCTGATTGGACATCAACCTCCTCTACTTCATACTTCAAATTCACGGGAATATTATTTATATATGCGACCTCACCTGGTTGTAAATAAAATTTCCCCTCTTCCATCTCCAAAGTACTTATTATTCCGTCAGAACTTTGCTTCGTAGCATTATAATTATACTCTTCAAATGAAGTAATCTGTTCAAGTTCTCCTGTTCCTTCGCCTTCTGAATTCTGTTTTTCTACATACAATTTAAATCCAAAATTTACATCTCCAAACTTTACAGGATCAGATTCTGGTGCCAGTTCTTTACGTACTTGTACTTGTCCTTTCGGAATAACTTCAAGGTTAAATTTCATATGAAGATTCGATGCTCCTGCTCCTCGCTCCATATAAAACATTTTCATTGTATGATTCGTATAATCACTGAATGTATTTCCATCAAAAAACTGTTCTACTTTCGAATCATTCCAATTATTCCATAAGGAACCATCTGGAAATCTTCGAGCCTCCCAAAATAAATCCTTGATGGTTGTATCTTGAACATTATTACCACCTAATTCAATATGCACAGCACCCGATGCAAAGTTAATTGTTCCTGAGTGTGCGTCATGTTCACCTCCAATATCCAGAACTAAAACATCGTCAATGTAAACCCACAAATCATCGTCACCATTAAATTCATATACCATGTCAGATAACTGATTTGTTGTTTTGTTTTTCACCTGTCCATCTTTTAATTGCGCAAAATCTGCTTCCAAATACATTCCAAAATAAAATTTGTCTGATGTTTCCTGATCTTCATCTGCAAGATACAAAACCTCATTATATCTTGGGTCATTTGGATCTAAATCCCCTCCATTTTCATTGTATAAATTTCCATAATCAGCATATACACCATCCTGAATTGCACTATACGGAAGAAAATTACCTCTTTTAAAATAAAAACTGCTATTATCTTTAACTGGCGTTCCGATTTGATTATACACCGTAAACTCTTTGAGTTCTTTATTTTGATTTTGATTTAAGTATGCATAATTTTCAAAGCTGCTATATTCATAATATCCCGTTTCATCAAAAGTGCTCTTTAAAAAAAGTTTGTTAACTGGAACACTATTCTCAGCAGATTCCGAAAACAAGTTTTTAAGACTCTGACTGCTATTGCTTATTACAGGATAACCATCTGACCCAAGTACACGCTTTACTAAATTCTGCTTTACTGGACCACTATACTGTCCACCTAACTCATCATCCAATCCATTTGCTGCACTATCATAATCAATCATTCTCATTGTGATTAGATCACTAGTGTCTACCGTTTCAACTGTACTTAATGGACCGCTTTCTTTTTTCGCTTCGCTGTAGACTACATAAAATGTGTCTCGCCTATCACGATTCCAATTACTTCCTGCACCACGCCATTGTATCCCGGATTTGGATGTATATCTTATAGCTGTAACTTCCGACCCATCATCTTGTGGATAAGTTCCCCACACATTAACAGCTTCAGAAAATGTATAGTTTTTCCCATTCACATCTGTTATAGAATAATATTTTTTATATTGTCCTGTAGCATTTTCTGTTATAGATGAGAAATAGAAAGTATCACCACTCTCCAAAGAAATGTCATACTCTTCTTCATTTTTTATTGTTAAAATTTCTCCCTGCTTATCTATAAAAGTAACATTCACCTCGCTTGATGACCAGCCATGTCCCCATGTAATTGTAAACGTTGAAAAACTCTCCGTCCGAACTTCAACTTTCTCAACCTTATTCTCCTCCGTCGTCGCCAGCACATCGACTTTCTCGTCCTGTGCCATATCAACGACTTCCTTCACTTCACCCTTCTCATCCTCTTCCAGGTGAAGCACGGTCACTTCTGCGTTGGCTGCGTCTTCCTCGGAAATCGCCTCCGGGATTGCTGCTTCCTTATAATCGATGGAGACTTTGACTTCACCGCCCGGCTCCGTCTCGTTTCCATCTTTGTCCACGAAGGTGATATCGTAAGCCAGGAATCCAGCAATATCATACTCGTCTTCTTTTGCTTTCTCCTGAAGCTTCTGTTCTACCTCTTTGTACTGGTTTTCGGTGTTCTTGTCTTCCGCGGTTATCGGAACCACTTTCAATTCTGCATTGGCTGGAATGATTCCTTCCTCCGCTGCGCTGACGGTTACGGTTACCTGATCATCGTCGTAAGTCAGAACCTGTACCGGTTCGTATACCACATAGCATCCGTAGATCGTGGAAGTTCTTCCTTCCATCTGGATCTTATCGGAAGTTCCGTCTTCCTTCAATGTAATCTCCGACAGATCGTAGTCGTCGATGTTCTCCGTGCTCTGTCCGGAATTCTGAAGGTTTTCAATCATCTCGCTCTTCTGCGTGATCTCCACCAGCTGATCCTTGTCTCCATCCACCTGCGGATCTTCCGGATCCAGCCAGAAGACGTTGGCTCTCTTCACATCCTTCACGGAGAGTTCCTCTCCTTCAAAGGTGATCGTGATCGGTTTCTGTGGTTCTGTCACCGTTCCGTTTACCTTGAACTGGATATCATAAAATATGTAATCCCCAAGCATATGGTTTTCCGGAAGAAGTTCTTCCATCATTTCTTTCACATGCTCCGCAGACGCTGTGTCCGGAGTCTGAACTTCCATCGTGATCTCCGATGCATCTGCCGCAAACGTTCCTTCCGGAATCTGTGCCTTTACCGTGGAAGTAACGTTTCCGTCAGAATCCTTGAATTCCTGTTTCAGTTCCACCGCCTCATTGGATTTCACCGGTGCCTCGGTCGGCGTCGGTGTCGCTGTCGGCTGTGCAGTATCGGAAGTTCCGTTCTCCGGTCCCTGAGTCGGGGTCGGGGTTGCTTCCGGGGTATCCGTCGGTTCTGGAGTTGTTGTCGTTTCCGGGGTGTCCGTCGGCTCCGGAGTCGTCGTTGTTTCCGGAGTGTCTGTTGGCTGCGGAGTATCCGTCGGGGTCGGAGTCGCTTCCGGGGTCGGTGTGCCAGTCGGCTCCGGGGTCGTGGTTACTTCCGGAGTATCGGTTGGCGTCGGAGTCACTTCCACAGAAGTCGGAGCAGCCGGTTCGTCCGTTGGTGCCGGGGTCGATTCCGATACAGCCAGTGTTTGCGGGGTCGTCTCCGTAACCTGAGTATCCGTCTCTGTCTGTGATGTCGTTCCTTCCGTGCTCGCCGCTTCCACCGCCGGTGTTCCGCTTTCGCTTGACGCAAAGATAAAGCTGCTGTTGCTCAACACAATCACCATGCAAAGCACGATCGCCAACATTCTCCTTTTCATTTTACTTTTCATGGCTTCCTCCTTCTGCTTCGTCCAAAGCACTTTCTATCAGTTTAATCAATTCCAGAGCACTTCGGAATTGCTGCTTCTCATTTTTATCCACCCAGGAAATGGTTCCCTGCCAGGTGGCGTTCTGCCGGTCGTAAATATTCAGCAGGAACGTTCCACGTCTTCTTCTAATGGAATCCTTCACAACCCTTCGTGCCTCCTTCATTTGTATCTTCATGATAAGTATAGTTTATAAAATCGGGCGTTACAAAAAGCATTACAACTATTAACATAATTTGGGTTTTTAAATATTTTTTTCATTTCTGTAATGGTTGAGGTTCCTGTGGAGGGTGAGAGTTGTCCGAAAACAGTTTTCAGGCAGCAAAAAAGCCGGACAACAGGTTCCGGCAGCTTTCGCTTTCGGAACCCGGTGTCCGGCGTAGATTTCCTATATTTCTGATCATGAATTTTCAAACACGCTCTGGCGCGTTTGAAGATTGCTTTAATATAATATGGAAGAATTTCTTCATGAACGGAACATACGTCCCGAGAAATACCACTCCGCTTATGCCATATGCGATTTTCTTTTTTTCCTTCGGCACGCACATGCCGACCATTACACCGATGGCAAACAGGCAGAATTTCAACAGCGCAAGGGTCTCTCAGCTGCTACAGCAGTATTCATCCGCAGCGTCAAATAATTTCATTCGCTTTTTCTCCTTAAAACTTTTTTCGATAGTTTGCTTTCTGTGAAGCTTTTACAGATGCTTCGATCTCTACAATCGCTTTACAGACGTTTCACTCTCCATCAGTAACCGGCAGATTCCCTGATCATCTTCCTCCGGATGTGCGGATATCATCCGGCTGATCTTCTCTACTGTTTGAATATCTTCCTCTAACAGGTCTGCAATCTGCTCTTTTTGGTATCCGCGGAGTTGTTTCTTTCGAATCAGTGAAACTAATTTCCGTAATTCGCCTTCCAATTGACCTTCCAATCGTCCTTCACGCATTCCCTCCAGCCGACCTTCACGGCGGCCTCTTTCTTCTCCAATTTCCTGATTTTCCTGGTCACGCATCAACAATGTCATATACTCATGCCTCCATTTCCGATTACGTTTTGCTTCCTTTACTGCTCTTTCAAGCTTCTGTACATATTCATCTTCTGATTTTTTTCCGCCTAAATAATCCAGAAAAGCTCTTAATTCTGAACTCACATCATTAAGATTGCCCTTCGCATTGAGAAAGATCTTAATTGCTCCATCCCGAAGCTTTATCCCTGGATCTTCCCGGCAAATGTTCTCAAACGTATAGATATGTCGGTTTTTTCCAAAAACATCTTCCAGGCAGATGAAGATGACATAACTCTGGTTCAGTTTTTTATACGGTTGACCACTATCAATCAGCTGCAGATCCATCATTCCCTGATAATAGCGGCTTCTCTTCGGCAATTCCCTCGTATTCACCTTCTGCATCTCGATATCATATACCGTATTCTTTCCGTCTTTTACATAAACGTCCAGACGCACACTCCGTGCGTCGACATCTTCCTTAATCGGTTTCTGCAGCTCCGGATACTCGATATGATCGATCTCTATCCCCGGCAGAATCCGTTCCAACAGTTCCTTACATAATTCGGGATCACTCATTACCTTTCCAAAGATAAAATCGTTGGAGAGACCTATTTCTTCCCAGTCTGTTGCATATTTCATTCTCTTCTCCTGTTATTTTAATTATACACAAACTCCGACGTAAAGACAATGTACTGGTGCCGGACTTTGCCATTCATTGGTAACTGTTTTGATTCGTTAACGATCACTTTAATAAAAAAATTTATTTAAGGATTATTGGCTTGAATAAAGCCTTGGATTTTCCGGTTTTCCGGATTTTATAGATTTTTTGATTTTATAGATTTTCAAGATTTAGGATTAGGATATTCTCTTATCCCATTATACTAAAATGGCATTCCGCTTTGGTTCTGAGCAAAGCGGAATGCAGCAATTTTTTCCTTATTATAGGTCATATTGACGGTATAATTTTTCTCTCAATTCAGAGTTTTCCGCTATCTCTGTTATCATGGATTCCTTATGTTCTTCTACCAACTTCAGAATCAATTGACTATAACGTTCTGCTTCTTCTTGCTTACCTTCCCTACGGCCTCTTTCTTCTCCGATTTCCTGATTTTCCTGGTCACGCATCAACAATGTCATGTACTCATGCCTCCATTTCCGATTATGTTTTGCTTCTCTTACTGCTTTTTCAAGCTTCTGTACATATTCATCTTCTGATTTTTTTCCATCCAAATAATCCAGAAAAGCTCTTAATTCTGAACTTACATCATTACGATTGCTCTTCGCATTGAGAAAGATCTTAATTGCTCCATCCCGAAGCTTTATCTCTGGATCTTCCCGGCAAATGTTCTCAAACGTATAGATGTGCCGGTTTTTTCCAAAAACATCTTCCAGGCAGATGAAGATGACATAACTCTGGTTCA
>USFD01000033.1 GCA_900553885.1 uncultured Ruminococcus sp. | reverse complement strand
GAGGCCGTGGCCGCCCTGCGCGGCTATGTGGACATCTGGCTGGCGGACGTCAAATATCGCTCGCCGGAGCTTTCCGCCGAATATTCAAACGCGCCGGACTATTTCGAGGCTGCCCGCACCGCCGTAAAGGCGATGATCGCGCAGGCCGGGCCGCCTGTTCTGGACGGTCAGGGACTGATGCGCAGCGGCGTTATCCTGCGGCATCTGGCACTGCCGGGCGCCGCGGCGGATACCCGCGCCGTGCTTCGCTTTATGGCCAAAGAACTTCCGCCGGGAAGCTTTTTGACGAGCCTGATGAGCCAGTACACGCCGTTCTACAAGGCGAAGGAGCACAAGGCCCTGGGGCGGCGCATTTCGACGTATGAATACCGAAAGGCTGTGGACTATGCGGTAGAGCTTGGCCTGACGGAAGGCTTCATGCAGGAAAAAAGCAGTGCAAAGGAGGAATACAGACCTCCCTTTGACCTGGAAGGCCTGTAATACCCACAAAAAAAGCGTCCCTTCATCCGAAACGCCCGACATCATTACATTCCTTTATTCCCATGGCTTCCTGAATAACATAGAAGACGGATATCGAATCTTTGACTAACCACGTTCGCAGATTACGATATCCGTCTTCTAACTATTTCGTCCATTGGACTAAACCTCACTTTTCCGAAACAATTCTTTTAAT
Source organism: uncultured Ruminococcus sp. (assembly GCA_900553885.1). Lineage (GTDB taxonomy): Bacteria > Bacillota > Clostridia > Lachnospirales > Lachnospiraceae > Mediterraneibacter. Next base: position 31,068 of record USFD01000033.1, on the reverse strand, counting down.
TATTTCTGGCTTTTCTATATTAAGTTGTTACACCTCTCTACTATTGTTACCGCGCTCTTGTTACTTCATCTTACCAGTGTGTCTGATTCATTTTCCTTACATCTTGCTTACTATACTATCCGGTATCAATCTATTTCGTTCTAATGATACTTTCTCGTCATATCACTAAACCGAATCCTGTTTCTAAATATGTATGATAGATGATTGACTGATTTTTACTTGTTGATTTTGGTTTTCCTTTGTTCAATTTTTCTATTAAAAAATTGAACCAGTTTTATGTTTTCGGTGGAATCAGCTCCCTTCTTTTTTTGTTTTATTTCTTGTTCCTTTTGATGGTTTTATTCTAATACATATGTCGCATTTTGTCAATACTAATTTTGTATTTTCTTGTTATTTTTCAGTTTTATTTTCGCCATGAATGCCAGCTATTAGTTTTCATCTCGCAGCCGCGCCATCTTATCTCTTTATTTACCATCGTTCACACATTATACAACCTCATGTAAACTTACGTCTTCAGTTACTGCTCACACATGTGTGCCCAGTAACTGAATTTGCCGTGGCTTCGCATTTAAATATGGCAAATTCCTGCTGCCACCACGTTTTCTTACGGCACTTTCGGTTCCAAAAGTGCCTACCCGCGAACAGTACCAGAACTTCACTTTTCCTCTGTTATTTCTCTTGCCAACCTTCCCATTTTCCAGTATAATCATGATACCGGTGCATTTTGGCACCTGCTTCTTTATATGCAGGCAATTTTTTCACATCTTACTGGTTCCTGCGATTCTCATGTTCAGTTTTTTCGATGATTTCCATGACCATTTTCATACTTACGCACTCAAAAGATAAACGCTAAAACTCTGAACTTTTTATTTATTTTTTAATCACTAAGCAATCTTTTTTCACATCTCAAACTTCATGACTGCTTCTTGATTTGATTCCTTAAAACTTATTCACACGGGGAAACTGTTTCTCATCTTGCTGAAATTCATAACCTACATGAGCAAGCGGACATCCCCTATCTGCAATTTTATTTCAGGAGGTACTCTATGGTCTATGAAACTTTTTTGAAAACAATCCAGTCGATGGTGCAGACGCGCCTCAACAAAAAAGCCAACGTCTCCCTGCGGCGTGTTCTGAAAAATAATGGACTGATGCTCGACGGGCTGAGCTTTACGAAACCCGGCTCACGGTTATCACCGACTGTCTATCTGAACGCCTACTATAATGAAGCGGAGGAAGGGATGCCGCTCTCCATTATTACCGATCAGATCCTGATGGTGTATGAGACAAATCCAGGATTTTCGGAGGATATCTGCGAGGAACTGCGTGATTTTGATGCCGTACGCGGTCGGATTGCCTACAAATTGATCCACGCCGCTAAAAATAAGCTGCTTCTCTCCCACGTCCCACATATTCCGTATCTCGATCTGGCGATCGTTTTCTATCTGATCCTCACTGACAATGAGGAGGGGCAGATGACGACCCTGGTACACAGTGACCATCTTGCCCTGTGGGATATTTCTCTGGAAGAGCTCGGCATACTGGCGGAAGAAAATACACCTCGCATGCTGCCGTACCACATCAGCTCCATCGAATCCACCCTCAATCAGCTCGAAATGGAGGATATCGTTGAAACGGAAGCTCTTCCATCGGTCGCTCTCTACGTTCTGACAAATTCGCGCGGCATCAACGGCGCTGCCTGCATGCTCTATCCCCGCGTCTTAAAAGAGTTTGCCGAAAGCCTGGGCGAAGATCTGATTATCCTTCCGTCCAGCATCCATGAAGTGCTTCTCACTCCCAGCAGCGTCTCCCTTCCGCCGGAAGAACTCAATGAAATGGTTCAGGCGATCAATCAGTCGGATGTGCCCGCTGAAGACCGCCTGTCAGATCATATTTATTATTTTAGCAGGATTCAGGGCTGTCTCTACCTGCCGCCCAGTTCCACTACGACGCTTTATTCCGGAGCAGACGGAACAATGAATCCACAATAAAGATGGCAACCGCCATCGCCCCCGCTATCTGGATCGTCTGGATCAGATAAAAATTGTACCATTTTGTCTGTCCCTGTATCAGAAAATAGACGCTCCGGTAGATCGATGCGCCCGGCACCGTCGGCAGGATTCCTGCCACCAGAAAGATCGTGACGGGCGCTTTTAACACGCGTGCAAATACCTGACTCAGCAGAGCCGCTGCCAGACTGGAAAAAAATGCCGCCGCCACCTGCGAGGTTCCCACCTGCATCGATACCAGGTACGCCAGCCATCCGGCACCTCCGGTAATGCCCGCATAAACCAGATATTTCCGCGGCATATCGACCAGCAGGGAAAAACCAAAAATCGCCAGAAATGCTCCCACGCTCTGGATCATCAATTCTCTTATCATCTCTGTCATACCGATCCTCCCGCCAGCCGGACTGCCACGATCGCCAGACCGACGCCCGACGCAACCGCCAGCGCCACCACGACTGCCTCCGCCATCCGCGCGACTCCCGAACTGTAATCTCCATTCAGCGTATCGCGGATTGCCGCCGTAAATGTGACTCCAGGCACCAGCGGCATGATTGCGCTGATAATCACTACATCCAGGCTCATTCCCAGAAATGCCCCACGGCGCAGCAGATACGCCGCAACCGCCAGTGCAAACGAGCCAAGTGCATTTTGACAGAAATCATTCAGCATAAGGTTGGACGCCGCCCGCAGGACAAACGCAAGAACGACTCCCACGACAGCCGCCACCAGGCATTCGCCCGGACCGCCTCCAAACATCACCGCAAAAAATCCCGTCGTTGCCGCATAGCCAATGCATTTCTTCCAGAATCCGTATAATGTCGTATTAGCAATCCGATCCAGTCGTTCCTGCGCCTCCCTGACGGACAATTTTCCACTGCAAAATTCCCTTGAAACATTGTTTACCTGATAGATGCGATTCAAATTCGTTGCCCGGTTTTCCACCCTTTTTACCAAGGTAAGCGGCGGAAGTGATGCATCCGCAATCGTCGCCACGATCCCCGTCGTCACGACAAACACATCTGCCCGTGCAATCCCTGAATGCTTTAAAATACGGTGAATCGTGTCCTCCACACGGTAGACCTCCGCTCCGCTCGCCAGCATGATCTCCCCTGCCCGGACCGCCATCTCCATCAGCGCGCCATATTCCATACCAACCACCCTCTGATTTACGAATTTTCGTAACTGTTCAGTACCTTCACAGTCACGGATTTTCCAAATCCAGCAACATTTTCTTAACCTCTACCATACGGTCACGCAACACGACCGCTTCCTCGAAATTCAGCTCGGCTGCCGCCTGATTCATCTTCTTCGTTAGTTCCTTTGCGAGTTTTTCTAATTCCTGGCGATCCATCGATTCCAGATCCTTCGTTACCTTATTCGTAACCGGTTCGGCTGCCTGCGAGATCGTGATCAGATCCCGGACAGCTTTCTTGATCGTCGTCGGCGTAATGTGATGTTCCTCATTGTACGCCTGCTGAATCGCGCGTCTTCGCTCCGTCTCCTCGATCGCCGCCCGCATCGAATCCGTGATCGAATCTGCATACATGATAACATGCCCCTCGGAATTTCGCGCTGCTCGGCCGATCGTCTGAATCAGGGACGTTTCCGAACGCAGGAATCCCTCTTTATCCGCATCCAGAATCGCCACCAGCGCAATCTCCGGGATATCCAGACCCTCACGAAGCAGGTTGATGCCGACCAGCACATCGAAGACATTCAGACGCATATCCCGGATAATCTGGGCGCGTTCCAACGTGTCAATATCCGAATGCAGATATTTGACGCGGATTCCCGCATCGCGCATATAGTTGGTCAGGTCTTCTGCCATCCGCTTTGTCAGCGTCGTAACAAGCACCTTAAACCCTCGATCCACCTCCCGGTTGACCTCCGAAATCAGATCGTCGATCTGTCCCTCGACCGGTCTCACCTCAATCGGCGGATCAAGAAGTCCCGTTGGACGGATCACCTGCTCTGCCCGCAGAAGCTCATGATCCGCCTCATACTCGCCCGGTGTTGCTGAAACGCAGAGAATCTGATCCAGTTTGCTCTCAAATTCTTCAAAATTTAACGGTCGGTTATCCAGCGCCGACGGCAGGCGGAAGCCATATTCTACCAGCGTTTTCTTGCGCGACTGGTCGCCCGCGTACATCCCGCGCACCTGCGGCAGCGTGATGTGCGACTCGTCCACAATCACCAGAAATTCATCCGGGAAATAATCCATCAGCGTACACGGCGGTTCTCCCGGTTTCGAACCAATCAGATGGCGCGAATAATTCTCGATACCGGAACAGAAGCCCGTTTCCCGCATCATTTCCACATCAAAATTCGTCCGCTCCGCGATTCTCTGTGCCTCCAGAAGCTTATCCTCACTCTTAAAGTAAGCGACCTGCTCCTTCATTTCCTCTAAAATATTGTTTGCCGCAATCTCCATCCGCTCTTTCGGGATGACATAATGCGATGCCGGGAAAATCGCGATATGTCCCAGCTGCGCCTTGATCTCGCCCGTCAGCGTGTCAATCTCTGTGATCCGGTCTACCTCATCCCCGAAAAACTCAATCCGGTACGCATCGCCGCCCGAATACGCCGGGTATACCTCCAGCACATCGCCGCGCACCCGGAACGAACCTCGCTTGAAATCCATGTCATTCCGGCTGTACTGAATGTCGATCAGCTTGTGAATGACCTCGTCGCGGTCCTTCTCCATGCCCGGGCGCAGGGAAATAACCATGTTTTTATAATCGATCGGGCTTCCCAGACCATAGATACAGGAAACCGATGCCACAATAATCACATCCTGCCGCTCCGACAGCGCCGCCGTCGCTGAATGCCGCAGCTTATCGATCTCGTCGTTGATGGAGGAATCCTTCTCGATATATGTGTCCGTGGACGGGACGTAAGCCTCCGGCTGGTAGTAGTCATAGTAGCTGACAAAGTATTCCACCGCGTTATTGGGAAAAAATTCCTTCATTTCCGAATAAAGCTGGGCTGCCAGCGTCTTATTATGTGCGATAATTAACGTCGGCTTATTCAGATTCTGAATCACATTTGCCATCGTAAACGTCTTGCCAGAGCCCGTTACCCCCAGTAATGTCTGGAACTGATTTCCTTCCTTGAAGCCCTCCACCAGCTTTTCAATCGCCTGCGGCTGGTCGCCGGTCGGGCTGTATTCTGATACCAACTCAAAATGATCCATTGCTTTCTCCTGATTTGATATAATTCACAAAAAAATCCCATTAAGTATTTCTATTATACCAAATCCACCCATGAATGTATACATAAAAGCAAAACAAATCAGCACAAACGTTCGATTTCAGGTAACTATTCACAGGTGGGAATTTTCTGAATTTTCTAAACTGAAAATTCCATACGATACAGTTCTGGTTGCAGATTTTGCCGTCATTCCTATTATTTGTTTACTGTATTATTTCTTTTTTCCCGTGACTACTATCAGAACGATTCCTAATACTCCCATCATCCCCGCATACCCCACAAACGGCACGCTCACGCCCTCACTGAATCTTCCCATCCATTTCAGCACAAACGGCGAACACGCCGCTCCCAGATTGCAGCCGACCAGCACGATTGATGTGGCTGTATTGATAGAAGACTGCGGAATCTGCTCGGAAATCTGGTGGAAGGAATAGGTAACCAGAACGGTATAGAAAAATCCAACGATACTAATGCCAATTCCTATCAGCGGCAGACTGCCCGCATATGCGGTCAGAAGCATCCCCGCTCCAATCAGCAGGCATCCAACCCCCGGCAATTTTTCCTTCCACCACATCGTCAGTTTTCCAAAATAAACACCGGCAGCTATTCCCATCAGCATCATGAGCGTGAGAATGATGCTGGCTTCCGACTCCGTTCCTAGTTTCTTCTCTAAAATCAGCATCGGGACACGCAGGGAATTGGAACAGTAGATGCAGATGACAAATCCCGCAAACAGTGCATAAGCAATGGTCAGGACTTCTTTTTTCCAGCATTCTCTTTTTTCATCTGCCTCCGCTTCCAGACTTTCTTTCTCTGCCCCTGCACTCTGTGAGCCCGCACTCTGTCCCGTCTCCATACTTCCCGGAACCCATACAAGATACAGAAGTACAATCACAAATCCGAGCGCGTACACCCAAAATGCCAGATTCCACCGGATCAACACCAATTTTCCAGCAACCAGCGTCATAACCGCGCTTCCCAGCACCTCCGCCGATCCGCGGTATCCGAGCAGCGCCGCTTTTTCCCTGCCTTCATAATATTCACTGAAAATGCTGATTGCTTTCGCATTAATGAGTCCAATCCCGATCCCCAGGAAAATCCTGGATGCGAGCACCACCGGATATTCCTGTACAAACACCGGTACCATGCCGCTGACCGATAAAAGAAGCAGACCGCCCACAATCATTGGACGGTCTTTCATATAACGCGACAGCCATGCATTCAGTACGATCATGACAGTGATCGCAAACGACGGTGCAGAGATCAATATCTCCACCTGTGCGGTTGTATATTCACTGAAATGCTGCAGCAGCGATGGCAGCACGATCGAAACAGAATACGCCGATGTCAGTATCAATGACAGCGATAGCAGCGCTATTTTCTTCATTTGTTCTTTCATATTGGTTTCTCCCCGAATGTAAGTTTTATACTAGAACTTTGATTGCTTCTGTCCTATCCATTCACAATCGCAGGCAGCATAATCCATGTATCGTTTCTTAAAACAATACTCCATATCTTCTATCATAAATGAAATTCATTCAGAAAGAAATACCTAAATTATTTTTTATTCTAAGATAGATGTTCCTTCGTTACCTATCCCCGCGCAAACCAGTCTTTCATGCACTGAAGCACCTGCACCAGCTCTTCCTCCTTGATAATATACGGAACCATCGCGTACAGATAATTTAAGAACGGACGGCTGAACACGCCGCGTTTGTACGCATATTCCTGATACCCTTTCAGGACTGACGGATCATATACCTCGACACAGACACATCCGCCCATCATGCGGACCTCCCTGATTCTCGGATCGGTAAATTCTTCCATCTCCCGACGGGTGATAGCTTCGATCTTCTGAATCTTTTCCATATAGTTCTGCGTCTCAAACAGCTCAATCGAGGCAAGCGCCGCGCTGCACGCGAGGGCATTTCCCATAAAGGTCGGTCCGTGCATCAGCGCATGTTCTGGGTTGTCATCGAAAAATCCATCAAATACCTTTTTATTTGCCACAGTCGCTGCGTGACCAATGTAACCGCCGGTCAATGCCTTTCCGAGGACCAGAATATCCGGTAGCACCCGATCTGCCACAAAGCGGTTTCCGGTTCTGCCAAATCCGGTTGCCACCTCATCAAAAACCAGCAGCACGCCGTACTTATCACAGAGTTCCCTTGCCTTCTCCAAAAATGAAATGTCGTACATCCGCATTCCGCCAGCACCCTGTAAAAGCGGTTCCACCAGCACGCAGTTCAACTTGTCATGATACTGTTCAAATGCTTTCTCCAGCGCCGGAATCTCAGTCGGAATGTGAACCACATACGGGCTTGCACCATACGCTTTCAGCACAAAATGGTAGTCCTCATCATCGCCTGCCTCCATCGTCTTAAAGGTATCGCCGTGGTACGCGTGTTCCAGCGCCAGAATCATCGTCCGCTTCTCATCACCGCGGTTCATATAATACTGCAGCGCCATTTTCAGCGCTACCTCAACCGCCACGCTGCCGGAATCTGAAAAAAAGCAGTAGTCCAGATCGCCCGGCAGCCAGGACGCCAGTTTTTCTGAAAGTCTGCGCGCCGGCTCATGCGTCAGGCCGCCCAGCATCACATGAGAAAATTTTTCTACCTGTGAAATAATTGCCTGATTGATCACCGGATGTTTATATCCATGAATCACACTCCACCAGGATGAAACCGAATCAATCAGCTTCTGATCCTTCGTGTAAAGATATACCCCGTTCGCATCCACGATCTCATAAGGTGCTTTCATTGTTTTTAACTGTTCATATGGATACCAGATCATTTTTCTTCTCCTTTATCTTCTGTCTTACGCATACAGCCCTTTCAGCGTCTCCGCATCCATGGAAAGCTCCGTATCCCCATCCGCCACACAGGCAACAACCGGAATGCCAGTGTAATATTCACACATTTTCCGGTTATCCTCATGAAGCAGATTCCCCGTCTCATAATGATTGAAAATAATTCCTTTCAGGGCAATTCCCTGTTGTTTCAGATAATAGGCAGTAAGCCCCACGCCATTGATCGTCCCAAGCCCCGCATCTGCAATCAGCAGGCAGCCAAGCCCGCACGCTTTTACTACTTCTGGAAGACGGATATCCGCCTCGTCTATGCAGAGTGGACAGAGAATTCCGCCGCTTCCTTCCATCGTCACATACTCATATTTTTCACAGACTTTGTGAAAATCTTCCAGCACCCGATCCATCTGGACCGGGTTGCCCTCCAGACGGGATGCCAGATGCGGCGATACCGCCGTCTCGTACACATACGGACACATTTCCTCAAGCGGCTGCCCGATTCCCGACATTGTTTTCACCTGCAGGGCATCTCCTGGAATCAGGCTTCCATCCGCACGCCGCTCATTGCCGCTCATTGCCGCTTTATAATACGCCGCATCCGCGCCGCTCTCCCGCAGTTTTTTCACAATCAAGCCTGTCACATACGTTTTTCCAATATCCGTTCCCGTACCTGTTATAAAAATCCCCTTGCTCATCTTTTATCCAAGTCTCCCTCCCTGAATCAGCGGAATCATCCGTTTTCCTATGATGGCAGCCACAATACAGAGCACGATATCGCCCGGAACTGCCAGAACAAAGCAATATAAAAACAGCGCTCCTACGCCGATCGGCGAATTCAGATAGAAATTGCTGATCACGTAGTAATAAATCATTCCAAATGCATAGACAATAAAAAGTCCCAGAAAATTAGCTCCCAGCAGGCGCCGGTAACTCGGATGCGTCTTGGCATTGGCAATCTTACCATTCACATACGCCGCAACCGCAAATCCGATGATATATCCAAAACTCGGCTGGAAAATATATCCTGGTCCGCCGCCCTGAGTGAAAATCGGAAGTCCAATTAAACCTAATACGATATAAACCACAACCGCCAGCGCCCCATTGACCGGACCTAAAAGCAGACCTGCCAGCATCGTAAATAAAAACTGCAATGTAAACGGAACCACCGGAACCGGTATCTTGATAAATGCTCCCACTGCAATCAGTGCGACAAACATCGCGCACAAAACTAAATCCTTTGTCTTCATGTGTTTCAAACCTTTTTCCTCCTTGGGTATCTGAATGATTTCAGGCATCCGAAGCCATTCTATTCTCGCACATGTACATAAATTTCTCTCCGCAACCCCTGTTCCAACCATCTAAAACAGCAGCGGCCGTCCCAGATCCCGGGTAGTCGAAACAGATGCAGAACTGATTGCAAGCATAACATAGCCTTTTTCTATTGTCAACCTATTATTTTTATATGGTTAACAATTAGTTTTTTATCTGTTTTTTATCTCTTCCCTTTCCATAATCTTGTTTCTTATATCCCTTGATATACATACGTTTCCCGTCCGTCCACACATTCACTGCCCCTGAATCCGCCGTTCTCCAGATCTCCGTTCCCGTCTGTTCCAGACGTTCCACCGCCTCCGGTGCCGGATGCCCGTAAGTATTTCCCTCTCCATAAGAGAGCACCGTGAAAGCTGGGGAAAAGCACTCCAAAAACTCCTCTGAGGAGGAACCGTTCGAACCATGGTGTGCGGCTTTTAACAGTGTCACTTTTTCCCTCTTTTTGTCCTCTTCCACCGCCAGAATCTTCCTTTCGTCCTCCACTCCAATATCTCCTGTCAGAAGCATACGAAACTTTCCATACGTGACATCAAACACCAGTGAATGACTATTTCGCTCCTCGACTGGCTTTTCCCCCGCCTCCGGGTACAGGCACCGAAGCGCCAGGCTTTTCGCCCGCACCGTTTCTCCCCGATGCAGATAATAGACTTCCGCACCCCGTTTTCTGGCAAGAGTTTCCAGTTTTTTATATGCCTCCTGCCCTTTTCCTGCCGCCGGAAGTGCCAGATTCCGCACCCGGATATCTGCCTCCTCCTTCAAAAGCCACTCGATCCCGTTCGTGTGATCCGCATCCGCATGGCTGACCAGAATCCAGTCCAGCGTGCGGATTCCCTGACTTTTCAAAAATGGTCCCAGCACATTTTTCCCGATTTTTTTATCCTGGCTGCTGCCACAGTCCGAAAGAATTGCCTCATCCCGCGTCCGCAGAAAGACGCCGTCGCCCTGTCCTACATCGAGAAACCAGCTCTGAAAGCCATGAACAGGCTGAACCACTAAAAAGACTACCGCCACAGCAATAAATACACTATTTTTTCCCGGTGCATTCCATTCTTTTGGAAACAGAAAAATCCCTTTTCTCTCTAAATTCTCTCTTGCTTCTCCCACACTCCACACATATCGAATCCCCAGCGCCACATAAAACACCCCTATTTTCCACATTTCCGGGCGTCCTGCCACGATGGAATGAAACGGCACGCGTTCCACCTGGATGCAAAGCCATTCATACAACTGAAAAATATAATGCCCCGGACCCGTACATGCACTTGCCGCTATTCTGAATATTTCTGGTATTTCTGATATTCCTGATGCTGCGCCCCAAAAAGCCGAAAGCACTCCCGCAATGCTGCTGCCTCCGCCCATTCCCCCCATTTTTCCTCCCACAAACGCTACACTGTAAATTCCAAGCGCCAGCAGACCGCTTCCGGCTGCATACGTGAGAAGCGGAATCACGATCAGGTTCAGAAAAATTCCCAACATCGGAAATGTAAAATAGTGATACAGCTGAATCGGCATCGTATAAAGCTGAATTGCCAAGCTTAGCATGAGTGTTTCATATCCTTTCTTTTTTTCTTTCTCTTGTTTCTCCTCTTCCCGCTCTTTTCTCTTTTTTCCCACTTTCCGCAGCTCCTCCGTCTCCAGCCCAATCGCAGCAACCGCGCCATAGGAAAGCTGCAATCCCGCCGAAAAGAGCAGATACGGCGACTGCCACGCCTGTAAAATCAAAGACAGCGACAGCGCACTCAGCAGATCGTAACTCCGCCCCAGATATGCCGCCAGACAGGACACCTCTACCATAAATACCGCCCGGAATACAGATGCTCCAAATCCGGTTACAAAACCATAAAAGGTAAGGAGCGCTGAAGCCCCCAGTCCCGCCCATCCATACGATATGCCCCAAAAACGCAGTGCGCTGTAAACGCTCATGCCAATCAAAGAGACATGAAGCCCCGTCTGAGGTTTTTTCCTGTCCAATATAGATGGCATAACTTCTTATTATAAAGGGATAGTCAGCATATAACGCTAAGGGGGATAGCCCACTAGGGGATATACCCCCTTTGAACACCCCAGATTTGCCTATTCTTGAGATTTGTATAATCACGCAAAACCATTTTTGCGGTTCTCTGTTATACGCATCGTATAACACCACTATATTTGTAACAAAAAATAGCGTGACTGTCAAACCGTAGCCACACTATTTTTTGTGTTCCGTCTTACTGCTGATTCTGTTTTTCAGTAAAGAATGCCCCATAATTAAACATCTTCATGCTCTGGTATCTGCCCATGTCCAGCAGATTGTTTATTATGATTTCCACGTCCCTGTCCTCGCCGGACTGCTCATGCAGTCTCTGGCATATCCTTCCATAGGCTGCAAGCATTTCACTGTAGAGTTTTTCACAGTATCTGCCTTCTTCAAATTCATTCTCTACCACACTGCTTTCCTCACAATCAAATTTATCCAGATCATAATGTCCGTTCATCAGATCATAGATCATTGTTTTGAATTCCTCATCCTGTACTCTCATATACATCCTCATCACTTTCCGTGGTCACCGGAATGCATAGAAAAAGGGAAGCCAGTCTTGTCAGATACAATCAAACTGCTTCCCCTTACTTCTTCAGCGTCCTTACGAAGTTCATCAGTATTCTGCGTTCATCCGCATTTAAGTCATCCCATATCTCCAATAATTCACCTTGCTCATCCGTCAGGTCAGGCCGCATACCATCTCCGGCAAAGAACTGTGCGATTGAAATTCCGAATGCATCACAGATCCTTTCCAGGGTCGGTACTGTAGGTATGCTCTTCTTATTCATTATATTTGCCAACGCTGTCTGCGACATATCCGTGAGCTGTGCAAGTCTGTATTTGGAGACTTTATGCTTACTGCATAATTCTTTTACCCTCTTTGGTATGTACTCCTCTGTACGCAAGTAAATTACACCTCTCTTCTATCTGTACGATATACATATTGTAACCGTTAAGCAGAAGAATTATTAGAACCATATCTCTTTCGTAATTTACTCTAGTGCAATGGAGTATCTGGGTAAAAAAATATGAACGGCAGGTTTATGCAGTTCAGTTTTGTATCATGACAGAACCTTGATTTTCCTTGTTTCCATCATTCTTATATCGTCTTGTTTCAGTTATAAGCATACCATCTGCATCAGTATCCTTCAATAAAAATCGTTCGACATATTTCGCACTTTCCCATCCCCCTGTTTTTCTTTTACTCCATTACGCTTCATTAAATTACACAACTTTTTTGCACTCATTGATGGATAATTTACCTTGCGTAAGAAAAAGAAAACAGGAGGTACAATCTATGAATCAGACGCAGACATCTGTCAACCACAGGCAGATAGGATACCGTATCAAGGAAGTAAGGGAACTGAATCATATTTCACAGGCACAGCTTGCAGAAATGACCGACCTTTCCGTCTCCTACATAAGCCACATTGAAAATGCAAAAAGGAAAGCAAGCCTGGAATCCATCATCCGTATCGTGAATGCCCTCGGCATTACCGTGGATGAACTGCTTGCCGGAGTGCAGATGAACAATCCGGCTGCATACCAGACAGACATCGATATGCTCATGGAGGGCTGCTCGGAAAATGAGAAAAGATTCATCTATGAACTTATAAAGGCAAGCCTTGAAACCATGCACAAAAACGGCTGGGAGCTTGCTTCCAGTGACAGGCACAGATAAAGGCACACTATTTTCACACAAATAAATTTTCTTTGAAATAGACTATAGGGATATGGCTGTCCGTATAGTCTATTTTATTTCAGCATGAAAATTTTATAATAAAATCCAGCACAGAAATAAAGGTGGTAAGTCATGAACGAAAACGAGCAGAAAGCCGGCTCAGTTGCCGACCAGAAAAGTAAGATAAGGGAACGTTATAAAGGTATCGACCCGGATGAACTTGACGTGATCCCTGCCCTTCCGCAGGAAGATATATTTGCAGTGGAAAATGAACAGCGTGTTGCCGTATATGCAAGGGTGTCAACGGATGATCCGAGACAGACATCCTCATATGAACTGCAGAAGAACCATTACCATGATGTCATCAGTAAGAGTCCCAACTGGAAACTGGTGCAGATCTATGCGGATGAAGGCATCTCCGGCACCTCACTCCAGCACCGTGACCAGTTCAAGCTGATGATCGAAGACTGCAAAAAAGGTCAGATAGATCTCATCGTGACCAAGAGCGTATCACGTTTTGCCAGGAATGTGGTGGACTGCATCGGCTATGTCAGGGAGCTTCTCTCACTCCCCCATCCTGTCGGTGTTTTCTTTGAAACGGAAAGACTCAACACCTTTGATCCCAAAAGTGAGATGGTGCTTTCCTTCATGGCCACACTTGCACAGGAAGAAAGCCATACCAAGAGCGAGATCATGAATGCATCCATTGAGATGCGTTTCCGCAGGGGGATCTTCCTTACACCGATACTCCTCGGATATGACCATGATGAAGACGGAAACCTCATCATTAATGAAGGGGAAGCAAAGATCGTAAAACTCATATTTATGATGTACTTAAACGGATGCACCTGTCAGGAGATTGCCGATACCCTGACGGAACTCGGCTGTGAGACCAAAAAAGGGAACACCGTATGGTCTCCCGGTTCCATCCTTCAGATACTGCAGAACGAAAGGCACTGCGGTGATGTCCTTGCACATAAGACCTATACTCCGAATTACCTTAACCACAAATCAAAGAAGAATATGCAGAACCGTCCACAGTACCGGAAGCGCGACCATCACGAAGCCATCATATCAAGGGATGACTTTATTGCGGTCCAGAGACTGATCAGCAATGCCAAATATGGGAACAAAGGGATTCTTCCGCAGCTGAAGGTCATTCCGGGAGGTGTCCTGAAAGGGTTTGTATCCATCAACCCCAGATGGGCGGGATTTAAGGAAACGGATTACATGAATGCATCTTCCAGTGTTTATGACGGCACGGAACAGTCCGGCCCGTCTTCCGGTCATGTGGAAGTAAAATCCGGTGAATTTGACCTGCGTGGATATGAGATCGCACGCTCACAGTTTTTTGACAGCACGGACCGTATAACCGTTACCTTCAGCCAGGGAGATATCCGCTTTTCCGCTCCTGCCGTCCGCAAACTTGACAGCACGCTTGTGGAACTGCTCATACATCCAAAGAAACTGGTCTTTGCCGTAAGGAATGCGGGGAAAGACTGCCGGAATGCCATGCAGTGGTCTAAAAAGAAAGACGGCAAAAACTCTCCACGTGAGATCAGCGGGACTGCATTTCTTCCCACGCTCTATTCCCTCCTCGGCTGGAACGATGACTGCCGTTACCGCATCACGGGGGTAAAGCGTGGCAGCGGGAATGATGCCGTACTGCTCTTCAACCTTTCCGAACCGGAGATATTCATCCCCAATGACATGGTCGGTGCACCGGATGCGGATCCGGCCGTAAAACCCTTTACGGACAACCAGCAGAGAAATGTCCGAGCCTATCCGCCTGACTGGGCAGACACATTCGGGAGCAATTATTACAGCCACGCACAGGCAGAGGAACTTGCCGGATTCACCGGACGTAAAGACCCGGATACCTCCCATGCCCCGGTAACATACAACGACACTGATATACAGGTCACCAGTAAAAATGACATCGAAAAGAATATCAAACAGATCATGTCAGATATGAAGGAGAACACAGATGAACATACAGACAAACGATGAAAAGAATACCATTCCCGTGACCGAGGATGATGCTTTCAGCTATGACGGGTATCAGGTCGTCCGCGGCGAGTTCTTCGCCCATACCTACGAACCGTCCTTTACTTTTAATTCCAGCAAGGTATCCGTAAACACCGCATGCATAAAAAAGCTGCCGGATACGGATTTCGTGCAGATACTCGTAAACCCGGATGAAAAGAAACTGGCGGTGCGTCCATGCCAGGAGGATGAGAAGGATTCCTTCCGGTGGTGCTCCGCAACGGCAAAACGCTCTCCAAGGCAGATCACCTGCCGTATCTTTTTTGCCAAGGTTGTGTCGCTTATGGGATGGAATTCATCCTACCGCTATAAACTGCTTGGGAAGCTGATACGGTCAGACAATGAACTGCTCTTTGTCTTTGACCTCACCACGCCTGAGATCTTCGTGCGTGAGGAGAAGGAAGACGGAAAGATAAAAGCGTCCCGCACGCCAAGCTATCCGGAAGAATGGCAGAACCAGTTCGGTGTGCCTGTCGAGGAACACCAGAGCAGTTTACAGGTCAACATGTTTGACGGTTATGCAGTGTTCGGCATCTCCGAAAACAACACCGCTGAACCGGAAGAAGAAAAAACAGAACATCCAGAAAAGGAGGAACAGCATTATGAACAGAGAAACCTCTTTGAAGCCGGTCCTATGCATTGACTTAAAGAAGAACAGGATACGCATACACAAGCTCACGCTCCATATGCTCGGTGACCCGGAGTATATCCAGCTGCTTGTAAACCCACAGGACAGCATGATCGCCATACGGAAAAGTGTGCGTAAGGATTACCTTGCCCACCGTGTACGCTACACTAAAGCCGACAGCCGTTACTGTTACGAATTATACAGTACGGAACTTTTACAGGCATTACGGCATACGGGCATATATCTGGAGGACAACCGCAGCTACCGTATCTACGGTGCACTGAATCCAAAAGAATGTCTTGCCAGCTTTTCCATGAATGAATGCGTGCTTGTAGATGATATGACCCGAACGGAGGAATCAGTATGAAAAACAGACCAGTCCCGGAACTTCAGACGGATCCGGAATTTGATGAGCTGATACAGCCAAGGGAAGAAAAGTACCTGGAAGAACTCGAAGAAAACATCTTTGACCACGGATGCCTGGAGCCTGTATGTGTATGGAACGGTATCATACTTGAGGGTCGTCTGCGTTATAAGATCTGTACGAAATGGGATATCCATTTCAACATCCGGCGCACCATGTTTGAAAGCCGTGATAAGGCAATCTCTTTTATCTGCCATGAACAGCTCAAACGTACAGACCTTACCGGGGAATACAAAAAATACCTGATAGGCAGACTATTCCGTGCGGACATGAATACCGCCAGTGATGAATTCATGAAAAAACACCCTGGCACGGAACTGAATGCAGACGGACAGGTGTCACAGAAATATGTCCGTAAGACGGATATTGCCACCATCATAGGCAATGAATTTAATTTTGGTTTTTCCACCGTGACAAAATATGATATTTATGCCCGTGCGGTCGATGACCTGAAACGGAAAAGCCCGGAGATCGCAGAAAAGATATTAAACGGGAAACTCCGTGTATCCCATGAAAATATCATAGAACTCTCCCGTCTTCCCATTGAGGATATCAACGGACTGAAAAGGCTCTTGGACAGCGGATCTATAGACCGCATCGGATACTCCCAGCTCCGGCACGAACTCCGGTGGCAGAGGCTTCCCACCGGAAAACCGGACTCAAGAAGGATAAAACGGGAAAAGGAAAGTGCCGAAGCCGGAATAAAGCAGATGCCCGCCACTGACCCGGATGCGGAACTCGAGAGTCTTAAATTTACGATACCTTCATGGTCAAAGACCATATCAAGGACCATGGAGCTTACAGATTTTCCTTCCACATCAGTTAATGCAAGGCGTGAAGTGAAGATGCAGCTGTTAAACCTAACAAGAAAAATAACCAGACTGCTTTCGCAGCTTGAGGAGGATGATCCAGATGACAGAAGAACAGACAGCCGGACAAACGCCACAGGCCATTGACCTGATGCAGTTCGTCCCAAAAGTACACTTTGAACAGATCCCTATCAGGAATCTCGTATCCAACCAGGAATACCAGCGCAACCTCTCACAGCACCATGTCCAGCGTGCTGCCGCCAACTTTGATCTGTACCAGATAAATCCCGTAAAGGTCAGCCGGAGGAACGGCATCAACTATGTATTCAACGGGCAGCACACCATTGAGATCGTTGCCCTCGTTTCAGGATCCAGGGAGACACCCGTGTGGTGCATGGTATACGATGACCTCGGATATGAACATGAAGCGGATATCTTTGCAAACCAGATGAAATATGTAAAGCCCCTGCTGCCTTATGAGATATTCATGGCAAACATAGAGGCCGGCAATGACAAACAGCTCATCATCCGTGACCTGGTGGAATCCTATGACCTTACCATCGCATCCACCACGACACCGGGCGGTATCTGCGCTGTCGCAACCCTGGAAAACATCCACGACAAATACGGCTACCATATGCTCGACCATGTCATCCGTCTCATTGCAGCCACATGGGAAGGGGCATCCCAGTCCTTCAGTGCAAACATGATGAACGGACTGGCACGTTTCCTAAACGCTTACGGTGATGCCATAAAAGATGATGTATTTAAGGAAAAGCTCGGAAGGATATCCATCAAGGAACTCGCCCGCACTGCAAAGGACAGGCGTTCCGGCTCACTCGGATTTGCGGAAGCCATACTGATATACTACAACAAAAAAAGCCGTAATCCGCTTACCTGGGATAAACTTTATACCCATAAACTTCCGCATAAAAAGGACATGGAAGAAGAACCGTCCGACATTCCTGAACCCGGGGATGCGGACGGTGAAAGCAGCCAGATGGAACTGTTCGGACTTCATGACAGCGGGGTTTCCGGGTGAGCTACACGGAAACCTTTACCCTGCTGCCTTCCAGAAAGAAGAACTCATATTTTTTCGCACCGAGCACCGTCACTTCACAGAGGACAAGCTGTGCGATCTCCGGGACGAATCTGGTAAGCGGTTCATTTCCCACAGCTTCCATCATCTGCCCCGCCCTGATCTTTTCAAGCGGTGTCCCCTCCGACTTCATCTGCTGCCATCTTTCCATATGCTTATCCCTGTCCGTGACCAGTCTGTTGAATGCTTTTACAAATCCCTTTTCCAGGTCTGCATTATCAACGTAGGCATTCGTGCATGCCACTTTCCCGTCTTTTCTGTGGTTCTTGCACTGCCACTGTACGATTCCCCTTGATCTCCATGAATGTCTCGTGAACAGGCTTTTGCATTCCCCGCAGAACACCTTCTCACAGAACGGCATGCAGTCCGCACCGTAACTGTACCTGTCCGTGCCGTGCGCTTCCATGAACTTTTCCCTGCGGTCGAATTCTTCCTGTACCGCATTCCATGTCTGCTTATCTATGATCCCCTTATGGCTGTCCTTTACATAGACCTGTGCGATCTCACCGTTGTTTCTGACCTGTCTCTTGGTAAGGAAGTCTGCAGTATAGGTCTTCTGCAGAAGTGCATCACCCATGTGTTTTTCCTGTTTTAGGATTCCTGTGACCGTGCTTGGATACCATTTTGTCTGCCCCAGACATCCCGGAACTTTCTCTTCCGTCAGTTCCTTTGCGATCTGTGCCGGATTGATTCCGATAAGGAAGTCCCTGTATATCCTTCTCACTGTCTTTGCCTGTTCCTTATTGATGACAAGCTTCCCGTTCTCATCCTTATCGTATCCGAGGAACTTGAATGTGTTGAGATGCATCTCACCGTTCTTGAATTTCGTGCGGATGCCCCATTTACAGTTTTCTGAAATGTTTCTTGATTCATCCTGTGCAAGGGAACTTAAGATGGTGAACAGAAGCTCTCCCGTTGAATCCAGCGTGTTGATGTTTTCCTTCTCAAATATGATGCCGATCCCCAAGTTCTTTAATTTTCTGGAATATGCCAGGCAGTCCTGCGTGTTCCTTGCAAAACGGCTGATGGATTTTGTTATGACAAGGTCTATCTTACCGCCCTCGCAGTCTGCAATCATCTTTTTGAACTGTTCCCTTCTCTTTGTATTTGTACCCGAGATTCCCTCATCTGCATAAATGCCGGCCATTTCATAATTCTCATGCTCATTGATATATTTTGTATAATACTCGACCTGTGCTTCAAAGCTGTGGAGCTGGTCTTCCTGGTCCGTTGACACACGGCAGTAGGCTGCCACCCTTATCTTCTTTTCCTGTACCACCTTATGCCCTGTCCGCACCTTTTGGCTTCTTGCTGGTATAACTGTAACGCTTCTTGCCATTCTTCTCATCCTTTCTCTGAATATAAATATCTTTTTTGATCTCTCCCCATCCCTTTATGATGATATCCGGAACCCTTGTCCCGTCACAGAAGTCTTTCCCCTTCCGCTTTCTCCCATTGCATACCCATATGACCTTATGGTTTTTGGTGTTTACATGCCTCACGAGTCTGCTTCCGCATAATCCGCAGAAGATCTTCTCCCTGTACGGATACTCTGTTTCCGTATTTTCAGGAATCGGCTCCGGCTCTTTCTTCTTATGCCTTCTTTTCCATGATGCTTCTTTCAGATAGGTGAATTCCTTTTTCCCCTTATCTGTCTGTTTTTCCCCTATATACATATTTTCACCGAAATGCCATGCCCCGCGCAGGACTCCGTCCGGAATGTTTATTCCTTCACAGAAAGACTTCCCATACCGCTTTGTACCACTGCATCCCCAGTTCAGCCTGTTGCCGTTACTGTAGATTCTTTTGTAAAGCGGGTGTCCGCATCTGGCACAATAGATTCTGTTCATGTATGGATAATTTTCTTCCGTGAATTCTTCGATTACCGAACCTTCCGCAAGATAATCCCTTTTTGCTTCCAATGCGTCCTGTGCCTTCTGCCAGAGTTTTGGGGAAACAATGGCTTCATGGTCATCCTCGATGTACCACGCATCCACTTCTCCCCTGTTCCTGACCAGTTTTCTTTCTTCATTCACAAAATGCTTGTGCATGATGTAATCGCCTTTGTAGATTTCATTCTCAATGAGACGGAACACCGTGCTGTCGATCCATTCTGCACCGCCCACGGTCTTTACCCCGTTTTCATTCAGGTATCTTTTGATTGTTGCCGGAGTATATCCGTCTGCTGCCATCTCATAGATTTTTCTTACCCATACGGCTTCCGCTTCGTCAGCAATAAATACGCCCCTTTCATCTTTCGTATAGCCGAAAGAACGCTCAAGGTACTGTACGGGAATCCCCGCCTCGTACTTTCTCTGGTACACCATCTTTGCACCAACGCTTCCGCTCTCGCTTTCTGCCTGTGCGAATGCTGCAAGGATCGTAAGCATAAGCTCCCCTTCCCCTGACAGCGTATTGATATTCTGAAGTTCAAAAAAAACACCTACATTCAATTCTTTCAGCTTTCGTGTAGCTTCCAGAACGATTGAGGTGTTTCTTGCAAAACGTGATACTGATTTTGTTAGTATAAGGTCTATCTTACCTTTTTCTGCATCGGCAAGCATCTTCTGCAGACCGGGTCTCTTTTCTTTAAATCCCGATATGGCAAAGTCACTGTAAACTCCGGCATATTCATAATCCGGATTTGCTTTTATGACCGTCTCATAATGCCTGACCTGATTTTCCAGTGAATTTTCCTGTTCATCCGCATCTGTCGATACACGGCAGTATGCACAGACTTTCAATTTTCTTTTCTGTTCCCTGCTGCCTTCCCTGATCTGAATTTCCACAAGCCTTATCTCCTTCCGTTTTGGTAGTCTATATATCACTCTGAAAGCCAATAATAGCAAGTGTTTTCTTTGATACCTTTCACCTTTCTTTCCTTGGCATAAACTGAAAAAAATACGGCTGACAGTCATTACAGACCATCAGCCATATCCTTATTTCAGGAGTTCATTTACCCTTTTCTGTACTGCGGAATAATCATATCCTGCAGAGGTGATCCTTTTCTTTCTGTCAGCACCATTTCCCCACTTGCCCCGGATAACTTCACGGGCAACCGCATCAATTGATTTCTGATTAGCTGTACCTTTTGCAATCTGGTTGACTTTTGTCTGCACGGCAGCATAATCATATCCGGCAGCTTTCAGACGGTTCTTGCGTTCTTCTCCGTTTCCCCATTTTCCTGCCAGGACTTCTTTTGCCACCTCTTTCACACTCTTCTCAGCCGCGGACGGTACGGGTGTTACTGTTGCTGCATCGTACTTTGGTGCAGCGTATCCCCGGATATATCCCCATCCGACAGGGATCACACGCCTTGCCACCGCTTCTCCCTTATTTCCTTCAATGACTGTAATATTACTACCTGACACGGATTCAACATATCCGATATGGTCTGCATATCCGTCATTCGGCTGTGTTGATCTGTCCCAGTTATATGCGATCACATACCCAGGCTTTGGTGTGATCGTGCCGTCCTCGATCCAGATTCCTTTCTGCTTAAAGATCTCAATGTGCTTCTCCACACCGCACTCCCTGCCGATAAGTTCTTCACACCCCGCCTTAACTGCTGCGGCAGATACACAGGTGTCACACCACTCATCACTGTATTTCACGGCATACCCTCTCGGCAGTGGTTTTGTACTGTTATACAGGTCAATGATCTCTTTGAATCTTCCGTTGGATTCATTAAATCCGAGCCATCCCCTCATCACGTTTAATACGCTCTCTGCTGTCTTTCCCATCGTTTTCTTTTCTCCTTCATCATATTTTGTCAGACCGTACTGGCGGATAAGTTTCATGCAGTTTTCCACGTAGGAAGACGATGTTGCATAGCCGTCAGCACGGATAGTCTCAAGGTACTTCTCAGGATCCGTGATTCCTTTCAGGTTCCGGTAACGGGGCAGCTGGATAAACTCGAAATAACCTTTGATCCCCTCTTCCATCGAATCGTATACACGGAAATTGTCACTGATCGTTGTAAGCGTTCCCGGTGTATACTCTTCCTGTGTTTTCATGTTCACGGACTTTCCAGTCCATCTGCTACCACACTTTAATCCAAAATAATTGTGGTACTGGGACGAGAGTTTACTCCCGCCCCAGCCGGATTCCAGGACTGCCTGTGCGATCACGGGGGAATGTACCAGAATGCCGTATGCTGCTGCATACTTCTGCACATACCCTGCAACACTGGAAATAAATTCATTCTTCGTCATCTTCTCCCTCACTTTCCGAACGGTCATGTAACTGTTCCAAAACCTCTTTGATCTTCTCCGGCACCGGAAGTCCCAGATGGGATGCATTCTCCAACAGGCTCACACCCTCGTTTGAAATGTAAAAGAAGATCACTGCGGTTCTCAGCACGCTGCCTGTCCCAACCACGTGGATATCCAGGATGTTTGCAATACCCACCAGTAAAAAGATCAGTACCTTACGGCAGATCCCCCTAAAACCGACTGCACTTGACAGCTTCCGGTCATTTACTGCACACATAACACCCGTAATGTAGTCAATGACCGCAAATGCGATCAGGGCATAGAGCAGACCGTCACAGCCCCCTAAAAAATAACCGAGCCATCCGCCTACTGCTGCAAACATGAACTGTACTGCATTCCAAAATTCCTTCATTGTCTTGTCCTCCTTCTAAATTTTTGTATGAAAAAAACAGCCGCCCGTAATGGGAAGCTGCCTGATTCCGGAATTGTTATTCTTTTGTTTCCGTCAGAGTATAGGTGATCTTCATCGTCTTATCTGCGGTCTTGATAACGGGTGATGCCAGATTATTGATGGTTGCAAGATATGGTGTGTATAAAAACAATTCTTTATAATTGCAATATCTGTTGTGATTGTATACCCACTCCCTGAGCATGTAGGTCTTATATCTTGCCATCTGGTGTATTCCCCATGCACAATAACTCTGATATCCGATGCTGCCAATTTTTTGTGCCGGATGCCCGTCTTCAAAATACCATCCGTTGATCACGATATCATCATCCACAATATAGCTGAATTCATTACTGCTGTTGTAGTTATAATCCGTGACCCTTTCAAGATTGGCAACATTTGTGGTATCCAGACGGTACAGCTTGCTGTTATCACTTGATACACACATCAGCCACTTCCCGCTCATGCCGATACTGTAAAAATCACTCACACCAGACGGCACTTCTATCTTTTGTGTCGAGCACCTGCCCTTTTCGATCTTATCCATATAGAACTCATAGCTGACATAGTCGAACTGTTCCGTATCACGATATGTGCGTGAATATTTCTGGTTGGTCTTTCTCGCAATCCCATACCAGCATCCATCCGCACCATGAAAGAAATGGCTTCTTATATTTGTATTATCCTCATATGGAATATCATAATCCCCCTTTGAGGGAGAACCCGTCCTGTGTATCCAGTAGGGATAATGTCCAAGGTCTATCTCCGTTACCTCGGATGCATCAAAGGCTTCCTGTGATATCAGATTTTCCGCGAGACCTGCATGAAGATACTCCTCCGGCACTTTCTTCAGCAGTGCCTTTTCAGCGTTATTTCTCGTTATCATCTCCATGCGGTATCCTTCCCTGATATAAGTCCTTTTATTTTGCCTGTAGCTTTCTTCACTATATGAATCATTCTGTGAGGAAAATGTCCCAAGCCTTACCAGATAATTATTTCCATTCTCCTGTCCTACCCCAGCTATCCTGTTCGTGAGTGCTATTGCTGATATCGTTCCGTTTGCCTGTGAAGTAGCAAAGTCCCAGACAAACTTATACCCACCATCGATTCTCTTGCTCTCCGTTAAGTTCCTGCTGCCCCTTCTGACATCCGTTGTATTATTTGCATCACTGGATGCATAACCGATAAGCGGATTTGAAAACGGGGCATACAGATTATCGACCCTTTCTTCCAAAGGCTCCTGATAAAGCAGGATGCCGCCCGTAAGTTTATCCACAATCGGCAGCATCCATTTTTCACCGCTCTGCCCATCAAATGATAAATTATCATAAAGCATGCCTAAAATATTGGAATTAAGGATGGCATTGACTGCATCCGTGACAAGGTTAGTATCCTCATACACTTCTTTTTTACCTGTATTAACGTCCGTAAGTTCAATTACACTTTTTCCTTTCAACATGACTATTCCTCCGTATTCAAAAAGTCTGTTATCACATTTGTGATAAAACCGTCAGCCCCGCTCAGGACAAACCGGTATTTTATCGTTCCCGTGGTTGCTTTCTCGGCCCAGGCATCAGAGCTGACTGCTTCAATGGCTGCCTTTGACATCCCGGAAGATTCCTCCGTAAATTTCACCCATTTATTATTTACATAGCCAAGCCACGTTTTCCCCCTGTCGAATGATACGGCAAACAGGCATTTCTCATCACAGTCACAGGTCACTTTTTCTATTCCGAGAATGCTTGCATCCGACATATCAACATCTTCGGAATAAATGACCTGTGGTTTCGGTACACCCTTATAACTGATCTTCATATCCGGGAATCGGTTATGGGAATCATGCCAGTAAAGGACGGACGGATTTTTCAGCCCAAGAAGTACATTTCCATCCGGCAGATCCGGAATGCCATACACCTCAAACAATTCTGCCGTCAGTTCCGTTTTCTCAAGAGGTGTAAGTGCATCATCTGCGATGGTATAAAGCATTCCCTCTCCGTCCTTAAACAGATACCTTCGGTTATACGGATCTAAAAAGACCGGGGGATCATCCGACAGTTCATACTCATTCCCTGCATCGTCCTGATGAAGGAAGGTTACCGTTTTTCCTTTTGTGATCTGGAACGGTATATTTTTTGATTTTGTGTAAAGACTGCACTCTCCAATGCTTGAGGAAGAAACTGGGACTTCAACAAAATAAAGGACAATGTCCCCGGTATCAAAAAACAGTGCATCCCATATAAGTCTGGTCGATGCGTTATTATTTCCGTGGGCACTATAGCCTTCCCATCTGATACGCAGGAATTTATAGTGTTCAAACAGAGTACCCTCTTCCCTTTTCAACGTATACAGATCGGCATCCCTCCGGCTTATTTTAAGCTGCTCGGAATTCTGGCCGATGCCTATCCACGAATTACCGCTGACATAAAAACTGGCAGCCGTTGTTTCCCGGAACCTGAACCAGTCCACACCTGTTACCGTATCTGTACCATCATCATTTAAACGGTTATCTCTAAGAACCGTCATATTTTCTGTTGTTTCAAATATATCTTCCAACATAACATAATCAGCCATTATGCACCTCCAGTATCTCTATTTCATCGAACTTATCAAAGCCCGGGTCAAAGACCGCCACCGTTCCCTTATCCAGTTCTTCCACAGTACCTGTCAGTTTTTCTTTATAATCCGTCACAAGAACCAGATGCCCTGCTTCGAGCTTTGTGTAACGATTTGTTCCAAGCCCATCTGCTTTGACCTTATGCTTATTTACAAACGGTGCTGTTTCAAACGGCAGTATTTTTATCTCCGTCAGTTCCTGAAAAGGTTCTGTATTGACCGTAAGACTTACTGCCCTTCCCCTGTCCATAACGATAGGATCTCCACCGGACAGGAAGTATTCCTTCCGGAGCAGGAACTGCTTATCGTCCTCCACATAGGCTCTCTGGTATTCCATCTTATCTTTATCTGCTGTTTCGACCACATCCCTGACGATCGGTACGAAGAAGGAAATGTTATCATAAAACTCCGGCACCATGAGACCCGTCAGTCTGATAGAATCAACAGGCTGTGTAATACCCGTCTTCTTCGGTGTGATAAATGCAGCCACAGCCTTGTCATGGATCCTATTTGTAGGAAGTCCGGAAAGTTCAACCAGTCTGATCTCCTCATCGACCGTGATCCTTCCATCCCATCTTTCCTGTGCACCAAGCCCCTGACCAGATATGGTTGCCATTGCATTCTGTGGTTCAATCGTTGCTGTTCCGTCCGTAAGTTCTATCATTACTTCAAAGGTGTGAAGTTCGTTTGCCTTCATTTCTATGATTGGATAATACAGGTTCAGCAGATGCTTTCCGCTGAACCATGTCTCTGATGGATGGAACTGCTCCACTTCCTTCCCATCAAGGACATAATAGGCTTTCAGAATGGTCTTTCCATCATCCGTCCAGTTGACAGGGATTGAAATGACTTTGCTTTCTTCCCCAATCTCTATTGTTGTTTCTGCATCCGCCCTTCTGCTTACTGCATTGGATCTTACATCCAGTATGACTTCTGCATGAAATTCTGCATTCGTCTCATCCCCGGATGCAAACTCTATATTGATGATGGAAGTTTTCTCAGCTCCTGCGTTTATCTTCAGGGCATTCACATAAGTGTATATGCTGAGTTTATTCTCATTCATGGAACTCTGAAGACCAGCAATATTCTTATCATTCTTGCTCTTTGCTCCCGCAAGTCTCGGATTTTTTCCAACACACTTTATTTTCTGCTTACCGTTTATCTTTGTTTCAATGGATGTGATGGCAGACCTTTTTGTTTCGTCAGCATGACCGCCCGTAAACTTAATGACATCCCCCAGGTCAAGAGCCGGGTCACCGATGGTATCCGAATCAAACGGCACATAATTTACCACTGTGACCGCTGACAAAATATTATTTATGATCCGCTTGCGCTTCTCTTCCAGACCAAACTGCAGTAACGGGTTTACCCCCAGATTCATTGTCAGACCGTCATCCGGCTTTACCGAATAATACTCTGCTATATCCGTCTTTTTGTTTGTGGAACTGACAGCCGTATACCTTGTCACAAAATCTGAAAATGTGCTCGAAAACCTGTGTCTGCTGTCCACCGTCTTGTTATCGGCAATTCCGTATGGGATAAGTCTTAACTTTCCTTCACGATCTATCGTGGAAAAGCATCCGAGTGCCTGTGCCAGATAATATAGGAAATCTCTCCATGTCTCGATATCATTCTCCTGGTAGATACCAAGCAGTTCTGTTCCATTTGTAAGTGCTTCTATCTCTTCTTTTGTCTGTGCCAGTTCTACATGACACGCTTTGGAAAGTAAGGATAAAAAATCATAAGGGAATGCACTGGACAGACCCTTATCGAAATTCTTATCCAGATTCAGCATTGCATCATATGCCTTTAGCTCCAGGGTCTTTATCTTCCTGTTCGCCTCGGCAATATAGAAGATTCCCATCGGGACTTCCTCATATGTTTCATCCCCCGCCTTCAGATGGAATGAGAGCGTTATAGACGCATCTTCCAGACTGTATCTGTCAATATCTGAAAAGAGGGATATTCCAAGTTCTGCTGCATACACGGATCCAAGTTCGATCTCTGACGAACCGGAACACTGTCTGCTGATATAACCGGAACCTTTCACAATGTCTTTATTTCCAAATGTATATTTTTTGCCCGCCTTAGTCATGATTGCCCCCGTCCAAAAGAATGAACGTGATGACTCACTAATGGCTTTCTGATATTCTTTTGAAACCGGGTACATACAACCACTCCTCTAATACTCATTTAATGTAAAGGACACCGTCCACAATCCTTTGTAACTTGTGTCCTTTTCAAGTTTTGCCTTAAATCCTGTAATATACATTTCCGTGTTTTTCAGTTCCAGTTCTTCCGTATCAAAATACTTCACGGCAATTTTAGCTTTCTTACTGTATGCCGTCAGTATCTTTAACCACCTGGGTGAAACGGAAAAAGAAACTGCAATGGAGATAACTCCTGTCCTTACCACATCCCTCTGTGTTGTTCCTGCTTCCGTCTCCCCGGATGAATCCGCCTCTACATCAGAAATGTCAAGATCATAGGAATCCGGCAGGGGAAGATCCTGTTCATCAAATTTTAAATACTGTATAAATGCCATGTTTATCTTCCCCCGCTTCTAAGATTTGCCCTCTGCTGTGCCGTTACGATCACCTCATCGAGCATTGTCCCTCCAAGGTATACAGGGATCACGATATCCCCTGAATCGCCCTTCATATCTTTAACTGCAGATGTGATGGCTGACAGCATACTGGAAATTCCGCTGTCCGGCTGTCCGGAAGTCTGTACTCCCGCAGCGGACTCCATTCCGCTTACATTCGGACTGATTATCATATCCTGCGATACCCCTTCGATTGCCTTTGCCACCATGCCTTTGCTCTTTTCGATTCCCTTTGCAAGTCCTCCCATAAAGTCCGGCATCCATGATTCATAATCCGTAAGTGGTCCTTCATCCGGTACGGAGAAATGAAGGAACGACCTGATCTTATTTGCCACGGAACTTACGGCATCACCGACTGCACCGATGCAGCTCCTGATTCCGTTTACGATTCCCATAATAAGATCCTTACCCCAGGTAAATGC
Organism: uncultured Ruminococcus sp.; assembly: GCA_900553885.1. Lineage (GTDB taxonomy): Bacteria > Bacillota > Clostridia > Lachnospirales > Lachnospiraceae > Mediterraneibacter. The sequence goes on along the minus strand of USFD01000033.1, from coordinate 2,696 downwards.
CTGTGAAGCAAGTCCCGTGATATGGCCCTTCACATTGGAAAAACCTGTCTTTACTGCATTCAGGACATTTCCCATTGCACCTTTTACCGCATTTACGATTCCATTGAATACCGAACTCACAGCGTTCTTAATTGCTCCAAGTACCGTGGAAACTGTGGATTTGATAGTATTCCATATGGTGGAGATCGTGCTCTTTATCGTATTCATAATGGTGGTAATGGAGTTCTTGACCGCAGTAAAATTCCCTGTGATCAGTCCCTTGATTCCGCTTACCACGGCACTGATGATGGTCTTGATGGCATTCCATACCGTGCTAAAGATCGTTTTTATCGCATTCAGCACGGTTGTAATGACCGTTTTTATCGTATTCCATACTGTTGTTATCACAGTCTGAATGACCGTCAGTACCGTCTGGATGATGGTCTTATAGATATTGAAGTACGTTGTCACCAGTGTTTTTATTACATTGAAAACTGTAGTAAATACACCCTTGATAGCTTCCCAGATGGTCGTGATGACCGTCTTTATCACATTGAAAACCGTCTCAATGATTGTCTTATACAGATTGAAATAAGTCGTTACCAGAGTCTTTATCACTTCAAACACGGTCGAGAAGATCGTCTTGATGGCTTCCCACACCTGTGAGAAGAATTCCTTGATCGCATTCCATACCGTGATTGCAACCTGTTTTACGTTCTCCCAAAGGTCGATCCAGAACTGTCGGAATCCGTCACAGTTATTCCAGAGATAAATAAAAGCAGCCACAAGAGCTGCAATGGCTGCGATAATAAGCACGATTGGATTTGCAAGCATCGTTGCATTCAGTGCTGCAAAAGCCCCCTTCACCGTATTGATGACTCCGGCAATCTTCGGTACAACCGTCATGATCGTACCGACTGCAGATATTACCTTTCCGATCACGATAAGCACGGGACCGAGTGCTGCTGCCAGAAGGGCTATCGTAACGACCGTCTTCTTCGTGCCCTCGCTCAGTCCATTCAACCAGTCTACGAATTTCTGCACCCATCCCACGATTTGTTTGATGGCCGGCATCAGAAGTTCACCAAAAGATATCGCCAGGCCTTCCAGTGCGGATTTTAAGATAGTGATCTGTCCCTGTAAGTTGTCAAGCTGTGTATCTGCCATCTGCTGTGCAGCACCACCGCTTTCCGTGATGGATTTCTGTAAGCTGTCCCATGTTTCTCCTGTATTTGCAAGCAGTGCATTTACGGAAGAAAGATCCGTCTTATTGAAAATGGTGCTGATGATATTGGACTTCTCAGCGGATGTCATTCCATCCATGCTCTTATTGAGGTCACCAAGGATATCATTCATTGACCGCATGTTTCCTTCGGAATCATATACGGAAAGACCGAGTGCTTCCATCTGTGCGGCTGCCTTATCTGTAGGATTCTGTAAGGACAAGATAATATTACGGAGATGTGTACCGCCTTCTGCTCCCTTGATACCATTATTTGCAAGAATACCAAGTGCGGTATTCAGTTCTGCCGTACCTCCCTTGATGGATTTGGCTGTCGCACCAATGGTAAGGATTCCTTCGCCAAGCTGTGCAACCGATGTATTCGTGGTAGATGCCGTCTTAGCCATCTGGTCTACCATCGTTTCCGCCTCGTCCACTCCCATTCCAAGAGCGGACATCGCATCCGTTACCATGTCAGAAGCATCAGCAAGGGCAATGTCCCCGGCTGCTGCCAAGTTCAGGACGGTCGGCAGTGTATCACACATCTGCTGTGTATCGTATCCGGCAAGGGCGAGGTAATTCAATGCCTCCGCACACTCGGATGCGGAAAAAGCCGTCTCTGCACCCATCTTCTTTGCCAGCTTGGAAAGGGTATCCATTGTGTTTACAGACTGACCGTTTACCGTTGACATGGCATCTTTGGTGATTCCCATGGTTGCCTGTACCTGTGACATGGAAGATTCAAAGTTTGCTGCTGTTGTTACGGATGCCGTACCCAGTGCCGTCACCCCGGCTGTTACCGGGAGGAGTTTCTGTCCGGCAGAGGAAATATTATCCCCGACCGTCTTTAACTTCTCGCCTGTTGCTGCGATTTTCTGCACTGCCGTTGCGGACTGGTTCGCCTGTGTTTCCAGATTCTTTAAGTCCTGCTCTGTTTCCACGATCTCTCTCTGAAGGGCATCGTACTGCTCCTTTGAGATCTCGCCATTGGCAAGTGCCGTATTTGCCTGTTCTGCTGCAGTCTTTAAGGTAGCCAGTTTCTCTTTTGTCTCACTGACCGCTTCCGCAAGCAGTTTATGCTTCTGTGCCAGAAGCTCCGTATTGCCCGGATCAAGTTTCAGCAGCTTGTTCACATCCTTAAGCTGTGACTGGGTGGACTTGATCTGTCCGTTCACACCCTTCAGGGCGTTCTGCAGTTTGGTTGTATCACCACCGATTTCAACGGTAATACCCTGAATACGGCTTGCCATGCCTCTCACCTCCTCCTAAAAATGGGTACAAAAAAAGGAGCATCTCTGCTCCGCAACAAAAGAAAAACACCTGCCATTTCTGACAGATGTCCTATGTAATATTATGATTTTATCTAAGCTACAAACTGGAATTTGGAACGTGCTTTATAAATTTTTTCCGATCCCCTCAAGTTCGTTCATGGAATCCTTGTTTTTTTCAAGTTCATCTCTGGCTGTTGCGTAATATGATTTTTTGAAAAGCATAT
>USFD01000032.1 GCA_900553885.1 uncultured Ruminococcus sp. | reverse complement strand
TTTGTTATTATGGATATTGAAGATTATGAACGTGACCGTGCAGAGAAAAAGCTTCTGATGAAGCTGCAGGAAGCTGAAGAAGCAGTGAAAGATGACGAGGGCTGGCTGAATCTGGATGAATTGAAAGCACTTGTGGGGGAATAGGATGTTAAAACTGCGGATTAATCCGATTGTTGCAAAGGATCTAAAGAATATCCGGGATTACATTGCTGAAGATAATGAGGAATATGTTGCAAAGACTATAAAAGAACTTTACGGCAAATTTGAAAATCTCCGGATGTTTCCGGGAATGGGTTCAGATCTTTCTAAGCGAGTCAGCTTTCGGACGGACTATAAATATGCGATATGGGAAGATTACGTGATTATTTACAAGACAGGTAACGAGTATTTAGAGATTTACCGCGTGGTCAACCGATATCAAGATATTATAAGAATTTTTGAGTGATTGGCAACAGACAATCAGTAAACCAGAATAGCCGATAAAATTGAAGCAAATATTGACGTGAATTTACAGAAAATTTAAATAAATATAGTTAAGAACAATGAAGCATGCGCCGAGTTCGAATACGACACATAGAGCCGGGAAGCCGCATAAACAGCGGACTTTCCGGCTCTATATGTATCATGATAGTTCCGAGTGTAATATCGGAACTATTTTCTTCTTGGGAGATATGTTATTATGAAGCTAATTAAGTAAATAAATCGGTTTACAGGAAGCGTAAAGTTCGATTTCCGTAATCTGGATTTTGCGTTAGGATCAGAAGCCGAGGAGGAGTTTCGATGCAGAATAACATTAGATGCGATAAGATAATAAATTTGAACGGCATTAATAATATTGAACTTGTGGAAGGAAGTAACCAATGGTACTGGGCAACGGATTATTGTTCCGGCGACCTCTATGAAGCTGAGGAATTGTTCAATGAAGGACATGAAGTGAAATGTAATCGTCTGGTATTTGTAAAATATCCGGAAGGCAGGGTAATAGAACCTGTTCTCCGAGAAAGGGGGCAATATTTTGGAAAGCCTGTTTTTGATAACGGGGCTATCTTTATTCTGCTTGTTAACTTTCCAGAAGGGAAGATTTATATCAAGAAATATCAGGTTGGTAAGAAGGAAGTGGATACTATTGCTGAGTTAAGGCGTTCGGATATTGATGATTGTTATAATCTGATGCTGAGGGTAGCACCGGTATTTTTGTCACGTGACGATAATAACGGGAAATATCAGATACTTTGGCCTGAAAAAAGTGAATTTGAGGTTGAGAAAGGTGAGACCATTTATCGTAGAGAGAATGACTTTTTGATATCAAACTGCTGGTATGAAGATCCGGACTATAGGGAGGAAGAATTTATTCGAAGGTATCCGACAGGTGAAAAGATTGAATGTATTAGCGGAACGTTTATAGATATGCCGGATGGTCAGCGCTGGTTAATCAGATAGTTTTGAAGTTGATGAAAGAAACGGATAACCGGACTCAAGTATGGTAGAGAGTAACATTACTTACCTTTTGGAATGAATTGATAATTTGAATGACAGACTCATAATGCAGCTGTTGCGCTCATTACAGTGCCTGTTGCGTGACTTTAGCAGACAGATCTCCTAAAATGAAAGCATAAAATAAAGGAGGTCTTAATTATGCGGAAATCTAAGGGGAAAAACAAGAAGTATATCTTTTGGATTGCTGCCGTTGGATTATTCGGGATAGCAGGATTGTTACTGGTGCCGGCTGCAATGTACATTATAAAACTATCGGATCGTTATCCTGAGGTGTTCAGGTGTATTTCCTTTACTGTTTTTGCTTTTATATGTATATATGGATTTCTGTTTGAGCGGAAATGGGATACGGGATTTGTTATAATATTATGTATTGGAGCGTTTATTGCTGTCAGCAGCGTCCTGAATACCAATGGCAGATAGCGGAGGATATATGGAAATTTCAGAAATAATAAAAGAGGCAAGAATAAAGAAAGGAATGACGCAGCAGGAACTGGCAGATTCTGTATATGTTACCAGGCAGACTATTTCAAAATGGGAGCTGGGAAAAAGCGTACCGGATGAGGCGTCATTAAGTCTGTTATACCAATGTCTGGAGATTGATAATAAAGAGAGAAATATATTAAAAGGATTCGTCGAGCATAAGCAGGCCCTGTTTCTGACTATTATAGCAGTTGTGTTTTCTCCGGCAGTAATAGCAATTCGATATTGTTTATTTAAAATGGGAAAACTTGAAGATAAAAAATTCAAAATTATGATTCAGAGCATCGGATTTGTTCTGTTTGCTTTTTATCTCAGAACTCTGAAAGATACTATAGCTTATATTCTGATCTTTACGACAGCAGTTGGGTATCTGATCTATCGATATTATTTGCTCAGTCTGGAAAGAAAAGGGGAAAATTATGAAAAAAGATAAAAGAGAAAAAGTATGTTTTAGATGTTTCCTGGCTGCTTCAATATGCTATTACATTATAGCAATCGTGAATTTTGTTGATAAGAATACTACTGCAGGGGTAATATTTTTATTCCTGGGTTCGTCATTTTTATGTTTATCAAGTACACATTTGAATAAAAATGATAAGAATAATAAAGATGAATAATTAGAAAATCCGAAAAGAATACAATATCACGCTGCGTGAGAGTTAAGAGATTCTTTGCTAAAACAGATGAAAAAATCTGTTCTGGTTGTACGTGTATAGTTTTGTTGTTTACAGTGTTCCCGGCGGAGCGTATAATGTGAGAAAAAACAGGTGTGAATCAGATCCTTTGTATAAAAGACCGCTGGAACTTCTCTGAGACACGTCAGCGGCCCGGAATCTGACTTAACAAGGAGTAAACACTATGAACAAAGACTTTAACACACCCCGGCGGTCTCTTAAGATTGACCGCGAGGACATGCTTGCCCTCACCCGCCGCATGACGGTGAAGCGGACTTCAATCACCCGGATCGCAGGGGCGTATATGGATCCGGACGGGTTTATTGACGGCACATTCAACACCCGGTTTCTTAAGCTGTCGGGAGCGGACCGGGCGAGGAATCTGGAGATTGCCAGGACGATTCCTTTTGCGCAGACGAATAGCAATCTGAAGCGTTATGTGATTCCTGAACATTCCAGAGGAAGGGAAAGCATGTATCAGCTTCTGCTGGGAATCCGCAGCTCAGGGCTGGAGAACGATGCCCTGCTTGAGATTTTCTACGAGATGACAGGAGAGAAATATCGTTCAGATCATGAGTACGGGATCTTTGTATTTCATGACCGGTATGATATTCCGGCCAAGGCGGCGGATCATGTCAGGCTGGGAGAGTCGGAGCAGATGTTTGAGTACCTGATCTGCGCGGTCTGTCCGGTTACCGGGGATTACGAGGCGGGAAGCCCGGAGTGCGGGTTCCTTTTTCCGTCATATGCGGAAGGCGGGGCGCTGATGAACTGCATTGATATTTACCAGTCAGATGTGTCGCGTCCCCACAGGGAACTGGAGGAAATGTTCTTGTAATTTTTCTGTTTCCCGGTTGACGCGGAAGGCAGAGGATGATAAGATCCCGTCTTTGACAGTTTAAGAAAGAAAAAATGGCTATATCCCTGATTTTATGAGGGTTGTAGCCATTTTCCCTTTTGTAACGATATGTGCTATATTTCCTTTGCTTCCGGTTTTACTTGTTTGGTTTGTTTAATGATAGTTCGCATAGATGATTTTGTGATAAATTCGTAATCCGTCCGGAAACCAAAGGTTTTGTGTAAACGATCTGTTAGTTCCGTCCTTTGATAGGAGGGAATATAACCGCTGGCTGTACTCAGCAGAGTCATCTGCATGGAACGCAATGTCTCTATGATCTGGTGGGAAGTGTAGTTATCTCCGATCTTTTTCTCCAGAAGGCGATAAATAAGAAGGCTGATATAGCAGGTCATAAAGTGGGCTTTGATGCGGTCATCTCTCCGGACGTATACCGGGTGCGCTTCGAATTCTGTTTTCATGATCCGAAAGTTTTCTTCGATTTCCCAACGCTGCCGATTGATCTTTAAAATTTCACTGACATCCCCTTCCAGATTTGTAATGACGGCATAAAACCCATCATACATCTCTTCTTTTCTGATCTGCTCCATATCCAGATCATAAATGTTTTTTTCGGCAGCCTCGCCTTCGGAAGTAACAGATATCTTTTTCACAAAACGCATAGGATCATTCTGATTTTTCCCTTTTCGTTTTCTGTCAGAGGATGCAATGATCTTTTGTGCCCTTTCAATCTGCCGGGCACGGATCTTTCTCTGATAAGCTTTGTACTTCGGCGAATAGGTAACGATAATAGTCTCATCCATACTGCCTGTAACAACAGGAATCTCTTTGTAATAGACGGTATTAAATACTTCTTCATCGGTTTCATCCAGAGTGCGCAGATCAATAAAAGAGCTGTATCCCAGTTTCCGAAACTGTGCAGGGCTCAAAGCGATATCCCGATCTTCCTTTTTCATCTTTTTTAAAGAATGCGTAGTAACATAGGCACGGTTCCCGAGGCTGTTAAAACGGCGATTGGCTGCACTACCAAGCCCAGCATCGGAACAGAAGATAAATTCACTGCATCCGAAGTCTTGAAGGATTTTTGATTCCAATGGTTTTAAAGTTGTCTGCTCATTCTGATTGCCGGGGAAAATGTCGAAAGCCATAGGGATCCCATCTGCATCCATGAACAGGCCCATAGTTACAATCGGATTGGGACGGTGTTCTTTGCTTTTCCCATAACGTTTCAGCCCGCTTTCTTCTTCGATCTCAAAATAATAATTCGTACAGTCGTAATAGAGGATCCTCTTATTCCGTGGGTGGATATAGTTGGAATTCCGATAAAGTTCGCTTTGTATAAAATCGGATTCTTCTGCAAGGACAGAAAGAGAGCGGTACATATCCTGGAGGCTGTATTTAGGAGGTTCTAGCAATGTCCGGCAATACTCGTAGCTCCCCAGCTTACTGCAGGGAGAGAGGATCCTGGCGTAGACCAGGTCAGTGAGGATTGCATTGAGATCATATTTAAATTTGTGCCGGCTTTTGATTGTCCGGCAGATCTTATCTATGCGGAGCTGCGTGCAAAGGCATTGAAGGAAAAGATAACCGATATGAAAAGAACGCAATTCATTCATAGCAATACAGGCTCCCTGCGAAAAATCGATCGTAACTTTTCCATTATGTTGATTGTAGAGTTCCGTTTCTTTCCTGGCTTCTTCTCTTGCCCATGCCATCAATTTTTCCTGATCACCAGAGAATTGTTCGAGAAGGTCGTTGAGTTTTCCCAGCTTTTTGTAGATACGGGATGAAGTTTTGCCGTTTTCTTTGCGGTAGGACTGATAAATATATACGTCTTTGTTATTTGCGCTGCCAGTAATATTGATATACATAAAAACTCCTTTTCTTTTTATTATACCACAACAAGCACAAACAAGCACTATCAATTTCGAAAAATTTGACAAAAAAAGAGAGCCAAAATGGCTCAACCATGGGGATTAATCATTATACTATTAATGAGAAAGTGTCAAAGACCCGGCTGATGAACTGCATTGATATTTACCAGTCAGATGTGTCGCGTCCCCACAGGGAACTGGAGGAAATGTTCTTGTAATTTTTCTGTTTCCCGGTTGACGCGGAAGGCAGAGGATGATAAGATGAGTATTGGTAAAGTACTTCTTTACCTTTAAAGTTTGAATTTTATTATAACCGATTTTGTGAAGAGTGCATTTGGAGTCAAGGCTCAAAGTGCGCCCTTTTGCAAAATCGGTTTTTTGATTCTTGCTCTGAAAAACTTTTGTCAAGGAGGAAGAAAAGATGGCAAATAATTATTCAAACTGTGAAAAGAAGTACGACAGACAGCTGGCGGCAGCTTTTGCCGTGTACATGATGGCGGGGAGTGCATTTAAAAAATGCATCTGCAGAAATCCCCTGGAGGAAGGACACCTCTGTCTGCATTACAGGGAGATGCCGGAACGGCTCCAGCTGGAGGCGGAAAACGCAGTGCTGGCCGGGGTGAAGGCTCTGGGAGAGAGACGCCTGGCGGCAATGGGAGAACTTTTCTGTGAAGCGGTTTTCAGCCGGCGGGGCGGGAAATACACCGTATGCTTTCTGACCGGAGGGTTTGAAGATTTAAAAATCGATATTGACGGGAAAGGAAAAATTTCTCTCCGGTAAATTTCCCTCAGGCAAATCCGGGCCGGCAGATAAATTCTGCCGGTAAACCTGCCGGACTGCCCCGGGATGGAGTTGTCTGTACTGCAGATGATTTCTGAAATACCGGTTTTCATGGTATACTGTCTGTATATGGAGCGGAAGGGAGAAGGACCATGAAGAATAAGCCATATGTGTTTATAAGCTACAGAACAGAATATAGCCGGGAACAGGCGGAAACGCTGCGCGGTATTCTTCAGGCAGAAGGTATAGAGACGTGGAAGGCGCCCGAGGACATTCCGGCCGGAGAGGATTATCTGAGTGTTTTTACAAAAGCAATAGAGGAGTGTGCCTGCTTTGCTGTGCTGATGTCCGATGCAATCCAGGAGGATCCGGGATGGAGCAGAAAGGAGATTGAGTATGCCATAAATCTGGAAAAGTCCGCCCGGTTCAGAATTATTCCGGTAATGCTGGATGATGTTCCGCTGCGGGGTGTGATGCGCATGATGTTAGGCGGATACCAGTCTGTAACCGTTTCAGAATTGAAAAAAGACGACAGAGGGATCCGAAAACTGGTTCACGATATCCGTGACATTATGGCAGCCGCCGGCAGCAGCGGAGCCTCCGATATGGGAAATTCCGGCAGCAGCGGAGCTTCTGATATGGGAAATTCTGGCAGCAGCGCTGCCTCCGATACGGAAAGATCGAAGGTATATTATGCCGTACGCAGGGGGAGGAAACCAGGCATTTACAGAACCTATGCGGAATGCGAAAAACAGGTATCAGGTTTTTCACATCAGGAATATAAAAAGTTCAGTTCCAGGGAAGCAGCCGAGGAATATATGCAGGAGAAGGAAAACAAAGCGTGGGCTTTTGTGCTGGGGGACTATAACAGCGACACCGGCGTATACGGCTACGGGGGCTTCCTTTGTGACGGAGAAAGGGATTATCCTCTCAGCGGATGCGCAAATGACCCGGATATAAGAACAATGCGTGCGGATGCGGGGAAGCTGCTGGGTATTATGGCGGCAGTGAGAAAGGCGGAGGAGCTTGGCATACAAGAACTGACGATCCGGTATGATCTTACGGGGATTGAAAAATGGGCAACCGGAGAGTGGAAGGCCGGCAGACCGGGTACGAAAGCCTATGCCGAATTTATGAATTCAGATGAGCGCAGGGTCAGACTGAATTTTGAATGGGTAAAATCCGGTGCTGATACGGAGAGGAAAAGGAAGGCTTCCGCGCTGGCGGGAAAAGCGGCAGGCCGCAATTAAAAGGAAGTTTTTTCATCCCTTCAGATGCCCGGAGCGTAATCGATAAATGTCCGGAGAGCAGTCAATGAAAATTTATTTTACAAGGAGGCGCCTATGAGTCAGAATAACATAAATATTTTCCAGGATACCATGGAGATTCTGGAGCAGGGGTATTACATAACAGACGGGAAGAAAATAAAGCTGAAGCTTTCCCGCCGGCAGATGGAACATGCTTCTGTTTATCTGCCGGACGATATTGAGAAGATCAGTAAGAGCGGAGAGATTTCCCATGTATATGTTATGGGAAGAATCGGTGTGGACTGTGTAAATATGGACTCTTTTTCCCTTGCTGTGGAACGCTCCGGGGAATGCGCTTATCTGCTGAAAGGCAAAGGGGAGAACCGGATCCTTGTTCTGAACCTGGCAAATCCGGTGAATCCGGGCGGAGGAGTCAGGAGAGGGGCAAAGGCCCAGGAGGAAGATCTGTGCCGCAGGAGCTCGCTGCTGCTGTCTCTTGAAGGCAGGGAAGCACGGGCTTACTATTCCTACAACAGAAATCTTCACACCTATATGGGATCCGACGGAATCATCATTACGCCGGATGTGGAGATCCTGAAAGACGAGAACGGCAATCTTCTCGAGAGCTCGGTTATTGTATCGGTTATGACCTGCGCGGCTCCGATGGTCCGGAGGGGGCTGGAAGGAATGTCGGACGAGGAATATCGGGCAATGGTTTATAAACGGATTGACGGCATGCTGAAAACGGCGGCGTATCTTGGATATAAGGTGCTGATCCTTGGAGCGTTCGGCTGCGGCGCATTCGGCAATGACGCGCGCATTGTGTCGGATCTGTTCTATAAGGCGATAAAGGAGTTTAATTATGACGGCATGTCAGCTGCGGATTTTTTCCGCCGCATCGATTTCGCGGTTCTGGATCACTCTCCGGATCAGTACAATTTCCGGCAGTTTTTCAGAAATTTCGGCCATTTTTACCGGGAAGAAGACGAGAAGGAAAATCAGGCGGTGCAGGCCAGGATCAGAGAAACGGAAAAACATCTGGATGCGGTCCGCGGGTGTATGGCCGGCGGCGCTGCCGGCGACGCGCTGGGATATGCCGTTGAGTTCTGGAGAGAGAAACAGATTTTCGATACATACGGGCCTGATGGGATTACAGAGTATGAGACGGATTCCCGGTCAGGGAAGGCCCTGATTTCCGATGATACGCAGATGACGCTGTTTACGGCAAACGGTCTGCTGGCCGGGGAGACCCGGGGATTGATGCGGGGCGTTGCCGGGCCGCCCAGAGAATATGTAAAAAGCGCGTATTATGACTGGCTGAAGACACAGCAAAGTACCATGCGGGAAGTAAACCGGCATGAGCGCTATACGGAAGAAGGCGGAGTTTCCTGGCTGCTTGATGTGCCGGAACTGTATTCCCGCCGGGCGCCGGGGAATACATGCCTGGATGCTCTGACGGCAAAGGATGATAACCGGAAGGATTATATCAGAAATCCTGCCAACAACAGCAAGGGCTGCGGCGGTATTATGAGGGTGGCGCCCCTTGCGCTGCTGTACCGCCCGGGAGAAAATTATTCCGGAGGGCTGCGGGAACTGGATCTGGAAGGCGCTCAGCTTGCGGCCATTACACACGGCCATTCGCTCGGCTACATGCCTGCGGCGGCAGTGACCCATATTATCAGCAGAATTCTGACAGATGAAAATCCGGATCTGAAGGAAATTGTACTGGATGCCCGGGATATGATGGAACAGCTTTTTGCCGGGGACCGGCATCTGGAGGAACTGATACACATGATGAATCTGGCGGTGGAACTGGCAGAGAATGACGCGGATGATCTGGAAAATATTCATGCCCTCGGCGAGGGCTGGGTAGCGGAAGAGACTCTGGGCATCTCTCTGTACTGTGCGCTCAGGTACAAGGATGATTTTTCCGCCGGAATCATTGCTTCCGTGAATCATAAGGGGGACAGCGATTCCACCGGGGCAGTGACAGGCAATATTCTGGGCGCGCTGCTCGGGTACAGCGCTATGGAAGAGAAATGGAAGGAGAATCTGGAACTTAAGGATGTGATTCTTGAGATGGCGGATGACCTGTGTCATGGCTGTCAGATGAGGGAGTACAGGTATTATCATGACCCGGCATGGGACTGCAAGTATATAAAGATGCACCGGTTTGTTCCCGGAACATGAACAATGGTTAATTTTTATAACTTCCCGTTTAACTTAGATTCAATTGTCCGGATCTGCTTCTTCTGCTATTCTTGTATTAGCAAAGGCCGATGCAAAAAAAGCATAAGGAGATGAGCATATGTCATTGGGAAAAGTGATCCGGAAATACAGAAAGATCAGAAATCTGACCCAGGAAGAGATGGCGGTCCGGCTTGGCGTAACTGCCCCGGCGGTAAATAAGTGGGAGAATGAAAATTCGTATCCGGACATTACGCTCCTGGCGCCCATTGCCAGGCTGCTGGATATTTCATTGGATACCCTGCTGTCATACCGGGAAGAACTGACAGCAGAAGAGATTAACGGAATTGTCCGGGAAGCGGATCAGAAGCTGAAGACGGGATCCTATGAAGAGGCCTTTCGATGGGCAAGGAAAAAGCTGGAGCAGTATCCGAACTGTGAACCGCTGATTCTGAATCTTGCGGTCTGCCTTGACGCATACCGGACGATACGGGAAGTCCCGGATGAAGAGCAGTACGATCCGTATCTGACTTCCTTATACACGCGCCTGCTGGACAGTAAAGATGAGGCTGTACGGATGAGTGCGGCGGATTCTCTGGCCGGCTTTTATATGAGGAAGAAGCAGTATGATAAAGCGGAAAAATATCTGGAGTATTTCTCCATACAGAATCCGGAAAGAAAAAGGAAACAGGCGCAGATTTATGCTGAGACAGGCCGGATGCAGGAAGCATATAAGGCCTATGAGGAACTTCTGTTTACAGATTATCAGAGGGTAAGCATGGAGCTTCACGGCATTTATCTGCTTGCGCTGAAAGAGAATAATATGGAAAAGGCGCAGAGCATCGTTCAGAAGCAGGCCGAGGCGGCAAAATTTTTCGGGATGGGAAAATATCATGAAGTTTCGGCCCGGCTTGAAATTGCCGCTATGGAAAAAGATGCAGATGCGGTGATTGCCATAGTGGAAACCATGCTTTCCGATATAAAAGAAATCGGAAGTTTCAGAAATTCGCCTCTTTATGAACATATGGAATTTAAGGAAATGAAAGAGGAGAATCTGGAGGAAATAAAGGAAAATCTGCGGAAATGCTTTCAGAATGAAGAAAGCTTTGGATTTCTGAAAAATGACAGCAGGTATCAGAATCTGCTCCTTACACCAGGAAAAAAGAACGCTTCAGATTCCAGAGACTGACATATCGTGTAAAGAACACGATACGGTACTGGCGAAACGGCAGACAGCGGGACTGACAATGCTTCCCGGTGATTCCCGCATTATCCGGGCAAAACCCTCCGGGCAGGCGGCGCGAACTGCTTATTGAGACAGAGCCGCCTGCCCGGGAGGTTGTCTGTACCGTCCCGGAAGATTTGCATGGAAAGCTTCCGGGAAACCGGTCAGTCGATTTCCCTTTCATTATGTTCACCATGATGGTACCCATTGTGCCCTTCACTGTGATGGCTGTCTGTTCTGTGCCCGGTATCAGCTGCATCTGTGTCTGCTCCCGCCGCGTCAGTCCCGGAGTCATTGCCTACGGAATCCTGATTTCCGGAATATGAATCAATCAGGTCGTAGATTTCCCGCATGGTCAGGGCGCGCACATCATCCAGCGACACGGAGGGATCCAGCTCTTTAAGTATGAGATAAGCGCGGTATTTCCCGAATGAGACTCCTGCGTCGTGGGCCTCATGCATTTCTCCCGTATCGCCGGAATGACAGCGAATGTTTTCGTGATCAGAGGCACAGGTCTCCACAGTGTCAAATATCTCATTATACTGGGCCTCGTTATCACTTGCGACAGTCAGAGATACGACAGCATCCCGGGACAGATAATCTTCAATGTCCTGGCTGGAGAGGAGTTCCTCCAGTGCGTCATTATAATTCATAAATGTAATATTAAGTGTTCCTGCCAGTTTCTCTCCGTCTTCATTATAGCTTTCTACGGAGATGACGCAGTCAAAACGGTTGATCCCCAGCTCAAGGGAAGGATTGACGTCGATGCTGATATAAGCGGTCGGCGTCAGGAAAATGTATGATCCTCCGATAAACAGCAGGGCGGCCAGCCCGGCGGCTGCCGCAGCGAACCGCTTAAACAGAGGGGAAAAGACCGTTTTGCGGCTGTAGACCCTCTTTGAAAGGTATTTTTTTGTATGTTCTTTCAGCTCATCTTCTGCATGAATCTGGTCAAAAGCGGATTTCCATTTATCATTCATCATCGATCACCCCTTCCAGTCTGGTCTTCAGGATCTGCCTGGCGCGCGTCAGCAGTGTGTATACGGTATTCACGTTCTTTTTGAGAATACCGCCGATTTCGGCTGCGGAGTAACCTTCATAATAATAAAGATATATCACGTCTTTATATTTTTCGGGCAGTGCAAGAACCGCTTCCAGCAGGTCGGAATACTTCCGGGGCATTTCCTGAGGTTTTTCGATGATCTGCTCCAGCGGAACAGTCCTGCGCCGGAATACATTTTTCAGGAAATCTTTGCAGGCGTTGACCGTAACTCTTATGATCCATGCTTTTTCGTGCTCCGTGCTTCTGAAGGGCGCACTATGCAGAACATATTTCAGAAACACCGTCTGAAATATGTCTTCTGTGTCGTCATAATTTTTCAGATGAACCATACAGATCCTGCGGACCGTGTCCGCATACTGATCAATCGCCCGGCTGGCCTCTTCCTCGCTGCGCATAACTTTTTCCCCGTTTCTGATTATCTGTGTCCGTATCTGTGCCCGGCGTGATGCCCGGTTCCGTCACAATGATATGCGGAACCGCTGAGACATCCGGCGTCAGATGTACGGTTGGCGCTATTGTAGCAGGTACCTGCGTCTGGAATCTCTGAACTGCGGTGGTCGCAGATTCCGTCGCCGTCGGAATCAACGAAACAGTGTCCCGGCTCGCCGCAGTATGTGCATTCACTGTATTGATTATACTTCATACCGGCGGAACGATCTACAGTATTCCGGCTGCCGGTATGCCCGGCCCGGCTGAATGCAAATGCTGTTGTCCCTCCCAGTGTGATGATAAGAGCTGCTGCGATAATTACTGCTGCTGCTTTCTTCATAAGAATCTCCTCCTTATATGGATTAATATTTACAGTGTTTTATTGTTTTCATAACTAATACGATTCATATCATAGATTTCATTCGGTAAATCAGAAAAATGTATAGAAGCCAGGCAAAACCGGACAGAGATGAAGACGGGGATAGCATCTGATAAAATAAATTCTATCGGGACAGCAAAGATAGATTCTGAGTATTTATATGGAAAGGAAGAGTGAATTATGAAATTCAGCAATACAAAAAAATTCAAATATCCCATAGAGACAGGATGGAAAGCCCTTCATTGTCCGGCCAGTCTGGATATTGCTCCGGGAAGTAAGGTGACGGTGATCTCTGATATAGAATGGAAGGCAGAGACAGTGGGATCTGACGGGAAGACGACAGCAGTGACCCATTACACGGCTTCTTTTGACGAGGAGAAAAAAGTAGTGACCATCGAGGGCGTCAGTGACCAGAAAAACAGTCATGATTTTATTTATCTGACACTGCGGGAGGAAAGCCCGGAAGAAGTCGAGCTTGAGATCAGTGTAGAGATTAACACAGGGATGCATCTGATCGCGAAAGCCCTTGGAGCATTATTTTCAAAGCCTATGGAGCAGATCATGTGCCGGCATATTTATCATAATTTTGAAGCCCTCTGCACAGGAAAAGAGACAAAACGGATGAGCCGTGAAGAGCTGGATGCTCAGGCGAAAGATATATTTTCAAAATAAATATAAAATGGAATTTGGAGATTTTTCTTCTGCTGCAGAAAGAGAAGCGATACAATAATAAAATCTACAGACAGAAAGGAAGACAGAAGATGAAAGTATATGGATCAGAGATCTGTATAGACTGCAGAAATTATCTGACGATACAGAAAATGCGCGGATTTGAAAGTGAGTTTATTGACATAACGGCAGATACCGGGAACCTTAAGGAATTCCTGCGTCTGCGGGATACGCATCCCATTTTTGAACCGGTAAGAGAACACAGTGGAATCGGGATCCCGTTCTTTGTAAATGAAGACGGGAAAGAGACCTTTGACCTTGATGAAGCATTGGCGTGGCTTGGTCAGGAGCCGGTGGGGGAGGACGAAAAGGCGCTTCTGGAATCACCTTAAACACAGTTTGGATCCCCTGCATTGAGATTTATTCCGGGTTACAATTTCGGGAATGTCGGATATCCAGAGAAAAATAAAGCGGAAATGGGTTCCGAAATCCTGAGATAAACCTGTGCCGCCTCCATCAAATCTCCATATTTCTGTGTTACACTGCCCATCAGGGAGGTGCGCGGGATGCCGAAAACGATTTTGATTATTGAAGATGAGAGGCCCATCCAGAATATTATCCGGGCATTTCTGGAGGACGCCGGATACCGGGCTGTGTCTGCGGATGACGGCGCGGAGGGACTGGCCAGATTCCGTGAGTGCTGTCCGGATCTGGTTCTGCTTGATATATTACTGCCGAAGATAAACGGCTTTGCCGTGTGTGAAATGATCCGGAAAGAAAGCAGTACGCCTGTTATTATGCTTACGGCGCTGGATGACGATTTCAGTCAGATGAAAGGCTTCGATGCTCTGGCGGATGACTATATAACGAAACCATTTTCCATGCCTCTGGTTGTACGGCGGATTGAAGCTGTGCTGCGCCGTATGGAGAAAGGCGGCGCCGGAGAGGAAGATGGGCAGCTTCGTTATCGGGATCTTGTAATGGATCCGGATAATTATGATGTATCTGTCGGGGGAGAAAATGTTTCTCTGACGGCCCGTGAATTTGAGATCCTTCGGCTTCTGCTGGAAAATCAGGGACGGGTGTTCTCAAGGGACAGCCTGCTTGACAGAATCTGGGGATATGATTATTTCGGAGATGAAAAGATCGTAAACACGCATATAAAAAATATCCGCAGGAAACTGGGCGGGGATTATATTGAGACGGTCAGAGGGGTGGGGTACAGAATTGAGAAAGAGAATCCGTGAAAGCATTCAGGCGAAAACGTTTATTGCCATGCTGGCTCTTCTGGCCGTCTGCTGTATTATTATTTATGGAATGGTTCTGATTTTTCTGCCTAAGAATTACCGGACCGAGATAGAAGGCCAGGTGACGGAGGACTTCTATGAGCTGGCGGAGAGGCTGGAGACGGAGGGGTGGGAGGAAAGTTCTGACAGGATTCTGGAATTTTCCATGAAAAATAACGCCTCAGTCAGAATTGACGATGAAAGCGGAGAAAATGTGTTCGGAGTCAACTTCGCGGATGATGAGACAGGGAAAACAGCTTCAAAATCACTGAGCTGTTCGGCGTCCTTTGCGGAGAACGGACAGATATACCGGATTTTCGCGGAGGTTTCTCTTGTGCCGGTATCCCAGTCCTATGGCATACTGCTGAACCTTATTCCTCTTATTGCGGCCATTATCCTTCTCATCTCTGTAATGGGCGCCTTTGTCTGCTCCCGTTATTTCTCCGGGCCGCTGATCCGTATATGCAGCGTTGCCAGGCGGATGACAGGGCTGGATATGACATGGAAATGTGAGGAAAAGCGGTCCGATGAGATCGGCGTTCTGGCAGCCAGCCTGAATGAAATGTCTGACAGGCTGACGGAGGCGCTGGACAGTCTGCAGTCGGCAAATGTAAAACTGCAGCAGGACATTGAAAAAGAGAGGAAACAGGAAAAGCAGAGGATTGATTTTTTTACCGCAGTATCCCATGAACTGAAAACCCCCATAGCCATTATGAAAGGAGAACTGGAGGGAATGATCTGTCAGGTCGGCGAATACAGAGACAGAGACCGGTATCTGCGCCACTGCATGAAGACGGTAAATGATATGGAAGAGATTGTGAAAGAAATTCTGTTCGCTGCAAGAATGGGCGGCAGTGATTTTCAGGTGATCCGGTCGGATCTGAATATCAGCAGGATGCTCCGGAAAAGCTGTCAGAAGATAGAGGGCCGGATCGAGGACAGACAGATGCTGCTGCGTATGGAGATAGAGCGGGATTTTCATTACGAGGGAGACGGGCGGCTGCTGGACAAGGTCTTTTCCAATGTACTTGGAAATGCTGCGGCTTATTCCGGGGAGGGGGCTGTAATCACAGTGTCCCTGAAAAAGGGCGTCTTCTGTGTTGAGAATACGGATGCTCATATAGCGGAAGAAGATCTGAAAAACATATTTATGCCTTTTTACCGGGTAGAGCAGTCCCGCAGCCGGAACAGCGGCGGCAGTGGTCTGGGGCTCTATATTACTAAAACAATACTTGACCACCACGGGATTTCATATAGAATGGAAAATACAGAAAAGGGCGTGCGGTTTGCGGCGGCTTTCTGAGGCGCCAGAAACCGGCATGGCAGGATCAGACCGGGAGCTGAACCCTTCGGTTCGGTTCCCGGTATTTCTATGTCTGAAAAAATTTTTAAAAAAAGTGAACCATATGAAAGGTGACGGCGAATATAGAGTGAACGGGATGAGGAGGTGAGACAGTGGATGCGAGAGAAATTGAAATATGCATTGACCAGTTCGGTACAGATATATATAGATTCTGCCGGAAACTCTGTGCGACCAGAACAGATGCAGAGGATCTGTATCAGCAGACTTTTCTGAAAGCGCTGGAAACCGAATGGACGCTTGACTGGCAGCAGAATCCGAAAGCACTGTTTTTTTCTCTGGCACATAATTTATGGAAGAGTGACAGACGAAAGCAGGCCAGGCGCGATGCCATTGCTCCCTGTGGCAGTCTGGACGGAGAAACAGAGATACTGCCCCATTACAGAGAAAATATTGTAGAAACGTTTTATCGGAAAGAACTGATCAGGCAGGTGGGTCAGATTATTGAGACTCTCCCGGACAAAATCCGGGTTCCGCTGACATTGTTTTATCTTTCCGAATGCTCTGTAGAGCAGATTGCGGTAATTATAAAAAAGCCGTCGGGAACAGTGAAAAGCCGGTTGTTTAAGGGCAGAAAAATGATTAAGAAAAGATTGGAGGAAGCTGGCTATGAAAGATAACCATTTTGAAACAGAAATAGATGAAATCATCCGGGCATCGCTGGAACTGCCGGATGAACCCGATCCGGAACTGAATAATAAACTGAAAGCAGTCCTTTACCAGGAGGAAGCTGCCATGAGAAAAAAACCTGCTTTACGTGTCCTGTCTCTCTGGTATATCCCTATGATTTTAAATCTGGTTACGTTTATTATGCTGGCGATTATTTCGCTTATGCTGATCAGTAATACTTATCTGGCTTATTTTGCAGCGGGAATCTGTCTCTATATCGGTCTGACGGGGATACTGCTTACAGTACTCGGTGTGAAACGAACAAACATAAAAAAGGATATTGTTGTCCGTGTGGAGAAAAGAGGTGCGCTGACATGAATCATACAAAGAAAAAAAGATTTCCGTTTTATATCGCTATTCCGGCTGTATTGGTGCTGATTTTCCTGCGGTTCGGTCTGTATTTCCTGAAAAGTGACGGCTTCAGCGGAATATCCATAGTACTTCCGCTTCTTCTTTTTGGCTTCATTATTTTTGCCGTGTGTACCTCTGTGTTTCTGGCGGCATGGGTATATCAGGACTGCAGAATGAGAGGAGATGATCCGGTGTTATGGGCGGTTGTGGTTTTTATTGTGACGCCTTTTATCGGACTGCTGCTTTATTTTCTGCGCCGCCCGGAAATAAAGCAGATCTGTCCCGCCTGCGGCCACCGGATTTCGCTCAGGGCAAAATATTGTGAAGAATGTGGAGCACATATCGAAAATAAGGAGGAGAATGCTATGGTAAAACAGAAAACGCATCATTTAAAATTAATCGCCGCCGGGGTTGGATGCATGGTACTTATGCTGGCATGTCTGACAGGATTTATCGTAAGCGCGGCTGTGGGAAACGGCGTAAATACGAATGTAGCTTCTTCTGAACGGGTATGGAATCTGGGCACGATCCGGATGAATTCGAACATTTATCTGGATCGTGTCTGGCATCTGGACTTCAGAAGTGCCAGCAGAGGGTTTGTCGCGGAACAGGATATGACTATTGCAGATCCGGACACTCAGGTGGTTTATGCGGATATTTCCTGCGAAACAGTACCTGAAGGTGCAGAACTTGTTTTATGGCTGGTACAGGGAGATACGGCCAGATCTATTGATGTGACGCAGCTTCCGGAGCCCCTTGAATATCCTCTGAATGAGTTTAAAAATGGGAAAATACATGTGCGGCTTCAGATCAACGGGGTGGAGGATGCGGTTTCGGAAATCTGTATAAAGGAATGAAGTTCAGGCAGCTCCACCGAAAATACTTCCGGACTTCATCAAAGCTCCACTTTTCGCTTCTATAATCGTCCTATCAAATACAGGAGGTTACAGACGATGAATTTATTGAAACGGGCGGGGCTGTATACTCTGAGGAGCAGGGGCCGGACCCTGCTCCTCTTTGCGCTGCTGCTTCTTGCGGCAGTGTTTGTGCTGAACGGCTTCGCTGCAATGGAGGCTTCTGAAAAAACTTCCGCCAGACTGAGAGGAACGACGGGAGCAAGTTTTACGGTGGAACGGAATCTTTCTACCGGCAGCATGAACAGTATGGGCGGAGGCATGTCCGTGATTCAGCAGGAATTTGTGACGGACGCCATGATTGACAAGATCCGGAAAGTGGAGGGAATCAAAGAGTATACCGCCAAAGAAATCGGCTATTATAATCTGACGGATCTGTCCGGAAATCCGTACAAGATGATTTATGATACGTCTCTGTGGGACGACACGGATCTGGATTACCAGGCAAATGTGATCGGCTCTTTTTTTACCGAATATGACGAGCTTTTTCTGAGTCAGGCATTCCAGCTTACGCAGGGACGCCACATTACGAATCAGGATGAGGAGGGGATTATAATCAGTGAGGATCTGGCGGAAAAGCACGGTCTTTCCCTGGGAGACCGGGTGCTGATCTACCGTCCGAACTGGGTGACCGGAGCGGTAAATGCCGGAGATAAAAGTGTGGAGGCGGAGATTGTAGGAATGTTCCGGATTCTTGCCTCCCAGGAAGACCGGAGCAGTATGGCTCCTTACAATATCTATGAAAATTATATATTTGCGCCCATGTGTGTGACCAAATCTCTTATAGACTGGGTGGATGATGAAGCTGAGCGTGCGGGGTATGAGTATGCGGATTTCTATGTGGATGACCCGGAACAGCTGGAGAACATTATCCGTAATGTCCAGGAAATTGACAACATCAACTGGAATAATTTCAACGTAACGGTCAATGACGAAGTATACGAGCGCGCTGCAGGTTCTATGTCCAATACAACAATTCTGATCCGGACTCTGATTCTTGTTATTGTAGTGATCAGCGCGGGCGTTGTGGCACTGTTTCTTACCTTCTGGCTGAAAAGCCGTCTGCGGGAGACGGGCATTCTGCTGGCCATGGGTATTTCGAAAACAATGCTGGTGCTTCAGCACATGGCAGAAACGGCTCTGATAGCTGTTCCCGCCTTTGGAGCGGCGTGGTTTGTGAGCAGATGGTCTGCCGGATGGATCGCTGCCCTGTTTGATCCGGGGAGTGTGGCCGGGGCTGCGACTGTGTCAGAGGGAGATTTTGTGAGGGTATGCGTGGGCGGCGCCCTTATTCTGTCAGCGGCGGTTCTTCTTTCCTGTATCCCCGTTTTCAGATATAAACCCAGAGAAATTCTTTCCATGATGGAATGAGAGGAGGCACAGGATGAACTGGATCAGGCGGGCAGTTCTGTATAATGCCCGGAAAAAAGGGAAAACCCTGTTACTTTTTTTACTTTTACTGGTAATTGGAATATTGCTTCTGACTTGTTTTTCTATCCAAAGAGCCACAAAAACAGCTGCTTTGAACGTGCGTCAGTCTCTGAAAGGAGCTTTTACCATAGGAGCCGGAGCGTCCGGCGGCCAGCTGACGGAAGAGGTGCTGCAGACAATACGGCAGCTTCCGGGAATCACAGGATACAACGGACGATCCGCTTCCTATGCAGAATATCTGCATGAGGACGGGACGCCGCTGCAGATCAGGACAGAGGGCGCCTTTCAGGTTGTGGAAGGCTTCGAGCATGCGGGAAAAGTGGTAGCAGATTCGTTTACGGAGAAGGATGCATTTTTTACAGAAGAGGGATTTGAAATTGAGGAGGGGAGTCCTGTAACCGAAGGGGGAAAATATGCGGCAGTCATTCATCGCTGGCTGGCGGAGGAAAATGACCTGCAGATCGGCGACACCATACTGCTGAGTCTGAACGAACAGATGGTGTCAGATGATGTAATGACCGGGAAAGGGATTGCGGGTAAGTCTGTGCGGGCAGAGATCACGGGAATTTTTGAAAGCACAGAACCACAGGAGGATGAGCTGCTTCTTTCTCATGTGCTTTATGAAAATACCATTTTTATTGACGCCCGGAGTTATAGCGAGCTGTTTCCGGAAGGGGGAGATGTTTATTTTGAATCTGCGGATTTTCAGGTTGACGACCCGGAAAAACTGGATGCGCTTATTCATAAGATTCAGGAGCTGGAAGGAGTTTCCTGGGATCAGTGTACTTTTACGAAGCATGCGGTGGACTATGAGAACGCCAGGGAATCTCTGGAGGCTCTGGAACAAATCGTTGTTATCCTGTCTCTGGCTGTTCTGGCTGTCAGTGCCGTTCTGCTGCTCCTGATCCTTGCTATGTGGATGCGGGGCCGGGTACATGAAACCGGTGTTTATCTGGCAATGGGAATCGGCAGATGGAATATACTGCTCCAGCATCTGACGGAGGTATGCCTGACTGCGGTCTGCGCGTTTGCCGTTGCGGTTGTCTGCAGCAGGAGCATTGCCGGACTGGCCGGGGAATATCTGCTGAAACAGACTGCTGCCCCGGAATATGAGGCGGCCCGGCTAAGCGGAAATGAACAGACGGAGCGGACAGAGGATCCTGTTGAACTGACGCGCATACAGGTCAGGGTAAACGGACAGGATATTCTGCTTGTGTACGGCGCCGGAACTGTGCTGATTATTTTCTCTGTGACCGCCGCAGGGATTCCCGTTCTGCGGCTGAAGCCGAAAGAAATACTGACAAAGATGAATTAAGGAGGAGTATGCCTATGTGTATTTTGGAAATAAAGAATGTTCAATATTCCTACAATAATAAGAAACGGATTCTGAAAGGAGTCAGTGCGCAGATGGAACAGGGAAAGCTGTATGCTATTCTTGGGCCTTCCGGATGCGGTAAGACTACACTGCTGTCTCTGCTGGGAGGTCTGGACAGTCCAGGAGTCGGACAGATTCTGTATAAAGGACAGGATATTGCCGGAACGGGACTTGCCGATCACCGGAAAAATCATGTGGCTTTTATTTTCCAGAGCTACAACCTGATTGATTATCTGACGCCCGGGGAGAATGTGGCGCTGACATCAAAACTGCCGCCCCTGCCGATCCTGGAGCGCCTGGGTCTGACAAAAGAAGAGACCCGGCGCAATGTGCTGAAACTTTCCGGCGGGCAGCAGCAGAGGGTGGCCATCGCCAGGGCACTTGCCAGTGAATCGCCGGTTATTCTGGCGGATGAACCTACCGGAAGTCTGGACGAAGATACCGCCAGAGGCATTACGGAAATACTCAAAGACAGTGCTCACAGGATGAATAAGTGCGTGATTGTAGTAACTCATTCCGGAGAGCTGGCGGATCAGGCAGATGTGGTCTTTCGTCTGAAGAGAGGAGTGCTGATGCAGAATCGCTCCTGAAAACAGGCATATATCAGTGATGGCCGGGGACATATCTAAAGAATTGAAAGAGTTATAATATTTACAAAGAAATGAAAAAATATCTTCTGAGAACAATAAAGTTTTCGGAAGATATTTTTGTGTATGGATTTGTTTTTGTACAGGAATCGTATTTGTTTCGCGAAATTTACACGGTCTTTTATGAAACTGATAACAAATCAGATATCTGTTCGGACTTCCGGAAAGCCAGAAACAGAGGTATCTTGAGAAACAGATGAAAACGCTGGAAAATCAGATTATTGATCTTAAGGTGCAGATCGGATTTATTTCTTTCGTGAAAGTTCGCGGAATGCCGCCTCTTCCGGCAGAGGGGTGCGGAAAAACATATTTGAACTGTATTGCGCAACTGCGGGAAGAGATGAGGTCAGAGCTTACCGGAGGAAAGGAGAAGTAATGGAAACAACAAGGGAACAGAAAAGACATTTTTCATTATGTACAGATAAAAATCTGTATTGGGCATTTGTGGCAGCGCTGGCAGGAGCGCTTATTGTATGCGCGGCGTTTTTCCTGCCATATGGAGCGGCGGATAAGGAATACAGGCAGGAGCTGGAGCATTATTCTTCAGAAATAAGTATACCCAAACTGGGGATGAATAATAAGGATATAGAAGACATGTCCATGCCTGAATATATCAGAACATATCTTTATGCAGGGGAAGTTAATATGGCAGATGAAGCAGTCGTTGTGGGTGTTGTGGTGGTCATTGGTTTAATCGGAATTCTTTCCTGCATTACCCTGCTGTTGACGATTCTGAAAAAGCCGGCTGCAGTAATGATTGTTAATACGCTGGTGCTGGGCGCTTTCCGGCTGCTTTGCTATGATTTCGAAGACAGGGGCGTAATAGGGAACAGCGGATATAACTGGGGAATTGCTTATTATCTGTATTACATAGGTATTGCAGTTATTTATGCAGGAGCGGTATGGATGTTTATAATAAAAAGGAAGCAGAAAAAGACATCAGTAAATCCGGCAGAATTCGGGATTTGATATAATTTTCCCGGTGAAGGGAAGCGTGTCGTAAAATTCCGGAACCTGTGATACAATAGAGACAAATTTATAAGAAAGAAGGTTTTTGTTATGACAAAAGAAGTACGTGATTTTGTTATTGAGAAAACAAAGGATCTTATGGCAGCGCATTCCTGCTGTGCAGAGGCAAAAGCAGCGGCACAGGCGTGGCTGGATGCCGCCGGCACGGACAAAGAAGCGGAAGAGACAGCCAGATACATTGAGGAGCTGGAGGCTGACATTATGCCGGTGGACAAGCTGATCGCATTTGCAGAGACAGAGATGGGAGCGAAAGTGTTCGGCGGCGAGGAGGCTGCAAAAGGTGTGGCTGAGCATGGACGTCAGATTAAGGCTGCAGGCGGAAAATACTGTGACTGCCCGGCATGTGCTGCTGTTGAGGCAATACTGGAGAAAAAAGAAGAAATGTTAAAATAAGCTGTTTATAAAACAAAAATGCCCCTATGACAGAATGCTGCATTCTGCCATAGGGGCATTATTCATTTGACTGTCCGCTGCGGGGACGAAGGGAGATTACTGAAGTTTCTTTCCTGTCAGCATCTCGTATCCCTGCAGATATTTATCAATTGTCTTCTGTACGATATCATCCGGAAGTGTCCAGTCGTTGTCCGGGTTGGCCTTGAGCCAGTCGCGGGCAAACTGTTTGTCAAAGGAAGGCTGGCCGTGTCCCGGCTCATATCCGTCGGCAGGCCAGAAGCGGGAGCTGTCCGGGGTGAGCATCTCATCGCCCAGCACGATATTTCCGTTCTCATCCAGACCGAATTCAAATTTGGTATCCGCGATAATAATACCGCGGCTCAGGGCATAATCCGCACATTTTTTGTAAAGGGCGATGGTGTAGTCGCGGAGCTTGGAAGCGTATTCTTCCCCTTTGCCCGGGAATGCTTTTTCCAGATGAGCAATGCTCTGCTCGTAGGAAATATTTTCGTCGTGGTCTCCGATCTCTGCCTTTGTGGACGGTGTATAGATCGGTTCCGGCAGTTTGTCGGACTCTCTGAGACCTTCCGGCAGGCGGATGCCGCATACAGTGCCGTCTTTCTGATAGCTTGCCCAGCCGCTTCCTGTAATGTATCCGCGGACAATGCACTCGATGGGAAGCATATTGAGCTTCTTGCACATCATACTGTTTCCGTCAAATTCCGGTTTCTGGAAAAATTCCGGCATGTCTTTTACATCTGTGGAAATCATATGATTCGGAAGGATGTCCTTTGTCATGTCAAACCAGAACTTGGACATCTGTGTGAGTACAGTTCCTTTTTTTGTAATTGTGTTTTTCAGGATAACGTCAAAACAGCTGATCCGGTCAGTTGCAACCAGAATCAGACTGTCGCCGTTGTCATAGATTTCGCGTACTTTTCCTTCTTTAATCGGTTTCATTTTGTATACCTCGTCTGTTTTTTTAGTATGTTTCCGGCGGTCCGTAAGGGCTGTGTGCGGCCGGACTGCCATTTATGTTCCTATAATAGAATAAGCAGGATGGGAATAAAAAACAATACTTTTTTTATTTTTTTACAAAATCTGTGTGGTTTGCCTTATAATAGCATAAGAGAAAAAAAGGAGGAACCGGCCATGAAAATGAATATCATTGAAACGGTGCGCGGAAAACGTTCCTGCAGGCGTTGCCGGTTCCGGAATATATCAGGCGTACCGCAGACAGAAAGAGAAACAGAAAAGACAGAAAGGGCGGAAAAGTAACATGCACCACAGAAACGGACGGTACAATTCCGGAAAAAGCAACAGATCCGGCAGAAGAAATAAGCAGAGAAAGAAAGGCGGCAGATGGATTCTGTGGACGGTTCCGGCAGTTCTGCTGTGCGTCCTTCTGGGAGCAGGCGCCTTCTGGTTCCTGACCGGTCCGGCCGGGAAGAAAGGGGCAGAGAGTTTTGCGCCCCTTCCCCTGGGAGTGCCTTTTGCAAAAGCCGGGGTTCAGGCAGCTGCGGAGGTATCCGGCGCCGGTCCGGAGGCGGAAGAGACCTGGCAGGACATGAAGATTGACCGTGTGCTGGAGGCAATGACTCTGGAAGAAAAGGTAAACCAGCTTTTTATGATTACTCCGGAGGCGCTGACCGGGGTGGGAACGGTGATCCAGGCCGGGGACGGCACCAGGGAGGCCCTGGAGGAACATCCGGTGGGAGGTCTGATTTATTTTTCCCAGAATCTGAAAGATCCGGACCAGACCAGAACCATGCTTGAAAACACGCAGGAGTATGCGTCTGCCCGGTGCGGATTCCCCGTCTTCCTGTCCGTGGATGAAGAAGGCGGACAGGTGGCAAGAGTGGGAAGCAATCCTGCATTTGGCGTGCCTGAGATCGGAAATATGAGCGACGTGGGCGCTGGCGGCGATACGCAGGAGGCATATAAGACCGGAAGTACCATTGGCGCCTATCTGAAAGACCTGGGCTTTAATATGGATGCGGCGCCGGATGCGGATGTGCTGACCAATCCGGCAAATGAAGTGGTAAAGTACCGGTCCTTCGGTTCGGATCCGGATCTGGTATCCCGGATGGCGGCGGCAGAACTGAAAGGGCTGAATGATCAGGGAATTATCGGCATGTACAAACATTTCCCCGGACATGGAGGGACTACGGCGGATTCCCATGAGGGCTATGTTTATGTGGAGGATAATCTGGAAGAGCTGAAAAGCGGAGCTCTGGTTCCGTTTCAGGACGGGGTGGACAACGGACTGCAGGTCATTATGGTCAGCCATATTGCCTGTCCGGAAGTGACCGGGGATAATACACCGGCTACTCTGTCCCGGAAGCTGGTTACAGACCTTCTCAGAGAAGACATGGGATTTGACGGGCTGGTAATAACAGACGCACTGAATATGGGAGCCATTACAGAGCAGTATTCCTCCGGGGAGGCTGCAGTGGCCGCCCTGAATGCGGGGGCGGATATGCTCCTTATGCCGGCAGATTTTCAGGCAGCGTATGAAGGCGTTATGTCTGCTCTGGAAAACGGAGAACTGACGGAAGATCGGATTGACGAATCGGTAAGAAGGATTCTGGAGATCAAACTGGAGATGGAATAAAAGGGAATAAATAGAATATACAGGAGACGCGAGGGGGGGAACCTGGTGACCTGAAGGAATTGTCAGAAAAACAAGGGACTCAGAATCTGATGTCGGAGTCAGAGATGAAACTGTTCGAGTGAAGCAAGTTTTTCATCTCTGGCTCTGCTTTTAATCAGATCCTGAGTTCCTTATTTTTTATTCCGAAATGGAAGAGGGTTCCCCAGCTCCGCATTTCCGTCCGGTTTGAACCGGGAGAGGGAGTACGGAATCTTTTTGGAAATTTCTCGGGAAGTTTCCTCTGATAAATCCAGATACAGATTACCTTAAGAATGTATACATATCATCTTAAGAATTATTACAGGACATATTAATATCTTCCCTTTACAATAAATCCCAACAAAGACGTAAGGGGTGATGACAAATGACTTTAAAAAACAGAGACACACAAGAAGAATATAACAGCATTCTCGACAGCCTGGAACAGACCGAAGAGAAGTACAGATATAAAACTGCCGTGTCTGACACAAGATTGTCACTGACATGGCATGAGCTTGCCGTAATGGCCCGGAAAATCGGAAGCGGGCTTGGCCGCCTGGTTCCGGAGGGGAGGCCGGTACCTGTTCTTATGGAAAAAAGCGCAGTTACTCTGGCTGCTATGTTCGGAACCGTATATGCGGGATGCTTTTATGTCCCGGTAAATCCGGACAATCCGGGAGACCGTCTGAAGAAAATCTTCCAGACTCTGGAGGCGGAGACGGTTATTGCAGACGAGAATGGAAAAAGGCTTCTGGAGAATGCCGGGCTTCTGGCGGACGGAAAGCTGAAGCCGGTACTGGCGGAAGATCTGCTTCAGTCGGAAGTGGATCCGGAGCTGCTTGCAAAGATCCGGATGAAAAGGCGCCGAACCGATCCGCTGTACGGGCTGTTTACATCCGGTTCCACGGGAAATCCCAAAGCGGTAATTGTAAGCCATGGGGCTGTGCTGCAGTTTATCGGACATTTTACGGAATGCTTCCATATAACAGAGCAGGATGTGCTGGGAAATCAGGCGCCCTTTGATTTCGACGTATCGGTAAAAGACATTTATTCGGCGGTGATGACGGGGGCGGAACTGGCGCTGATCCCGAAAGAGTATTTTTCAACGCCGCCCAGACTTCTGGATGATCTGTGTGAGCGTAGGGTGACAACTCTGATCTGGGCTGTGTCCGCGCTGACGCTTGTATCCTCGCTGAAAGGTCTGGCCTACCGAGTGCCGGAGCAGGTAAATAAGGTGATGTTCAGCGGCGAGGCCATGCCGCCAAAACAGCTGAGACTCTGGCAGGATGCTCTTCCGGACGCAGAGTTTGTGAACTTATACGGACCGACTGAAATAACCTGTAACTGCACATTTTACCGTGTAAAGCGCCAGTATGGCGATAAGGAGAAAATTCCTGCGGGACGGGCATTCCCGGGACGGGTTGTATTCCTTCTGGATGAGGAGGGCAGAAAAATCGCTGCGCCGGGGCAGCAGGGAGAGATCTGTGTGGCTGGAGAGTCCCTGGCGGAAGGTTATTACCGCAATCCGGAACAGACGGCGCAGAGATTTATTCTGTATCCGGTGAACGGAAAGGAAAAGACAAGGATTTATAAAACCGGTGATATGGGATGCTTTGATGAAGATGGAGAGCTGGTATTCGCCGGACGGAAAGATTTTCAGATCAAGCATATGGGACACCGGATCGAGCTTGAAGAAATAGAAAGCGCCATGAACAGCGTAGAGAACATTCAGCGGAGCTGCTGCATATTTGACCGGGAGAGAAACCGTATTGTCGGATTTTATATGGGGGATGCAGAATCTTCAGAAGTGCGCAGAACGCTGAAGAAAAAACTCCCACTTTACATGGTGCCTCCCCGCCTGGTTCAGATGAGTGTTATGCCGCTGAATAAAAACGGAAAAACAGACCGGGATTATCTGAAAAAAATTGCGGCTGAGAAAGGAAGGTAGGAAATTTGAAAAAAGAACAACTGGAATATGCGGCAGCCCGCTATGGAACTCCTTTGTATGTGTTTGATCTGGATCTGCTGACGGATCAGACTTTAAGGCTTCGGAATGCTTTTGGGAAGGATATGGGCCTGTGCTATGCAATGAAGGCAAATCCCTTTCTGACTGCCCACATGTCCCGGAAAGCGGACCGGATTGAAGTGTGTTCCATGGGCGAATTTGAGATCTGCAGGAAGCTCAGGATTCCGACGGAGAAACTGTTTATATCCGGAGTTCTCAAGAGGAAGGAAGATATATTCCGGATTCTGGAATACTGTCAGGGGCGCTGTGCGTATACAGTGGAATCGGTAAAGCAGCTTCATTATTTTGTGGAGTGGAGCGATGCCCACAGGGTAAAACTCAGACTGTACCCCAGACTTACAAGCGGCAATCAGTTCGGAATGGATGAGGATATGCTTCAAAGTGTATTTAATGTAGTAAACATGAGTCCGTATCTTGAAGTGGAGGGGATTCATTATTTCTCCGGAACTCAGAAACGTTCTCTGAAGCAGCTGGAGAAGGAGATTGCCATGCTGGATGATCTGCTGATGCGGATGCGCGACGAGTGGAAAGTATCTGTTCCCTGTCTGGAATACGGGCCGGGTATTGCAGTGCCGTACTTCCGTGGAAAAGGCGCGCAGACGTATGAAGAGGAAGGGCTGTCCGGTCTCAGAAAAGCCATTGATTCCATGCGCTGGAAAGGACATGTGACAATCGAACTGGGACGGGCCATTGCGGCCGAGTGCGGTTATTATCTGACGCAGATCCGGGATATAAAGAAGAATGGCGACACCCAGTACTGTATCGTGGACGGCGGAAACCACCAGATCAATTATGACGGACAGATCCGGGGAATGTACGAGCCTCACATACAGGTGATCCCGGGGGAAGCCCAGGGCAGGGAAAAAGCATGGACGATATGCGGCGCACTCTGTACGGTAAATGATGTACTGTGCAGAGATGTAAAACTGACGGGAGTTCAGAACAGAAAAATCCTTGTTTTTGAGCGGACGGGAGCCTATTCCGCAATGGAAGGCATGTCCTTGTTCTTAAGTCATCCCCTTCCGTCGGTTGTGACATACCAGAAAGAAGAAGGATGGCATCTGATGAGAAAGCAGAGAGATACCTATTTGTGGAATATGCCGGAAGACGGCGATGACGGCAGAAAAAGCCGTACGACAGAAGAAATAACAGAGATTGCAGGAGGTTTATCAGGATGGAAACTTTAATGAATATTTTACGGGAGATTGACGACAGCATTGATTATGAGAAGGAACAGGCGCTGATTGATGACAGACTGCTTGACTCTTTCGGAGTGATTACTTTAGTGGCGGAACTTGAAGACGCGTTTGATATTTCAATCGAGGCATCTGAGATGGTTCCGGAGAACTTTAATTCTGCCGAGGCAATTTACAGAATGGTTTGCAGACTGCAGGAGAATTAAACAATGTCTTACGATTCATTATTATATATTCTTTTGTTCCTCCCGGTATGTCTGGCAGCTTACCAGCTTGCGCCGAAAGGCTGGCGCAGGCGGGTGCTGCTGGTATCCGGCTACGTATTCTTTTATCTGTTCAGCGGAAAGCTGCTGGTATACCTTCTGGGAACTACGCTGCTGGTCCACTGTATCGGCATCTGGCTGGAGTGGCTGAAATCGGAGGGAAAAGCTGCCGCCGCCGGAGTTTCGGGGAGCGAGCGGAAGGCGGTAAAAGCGTCATATCAGAAACAGAGCAGACGGGTGCTTCTGCTGGGAATTGTACTTCTGCTGGGCGTACTGGCATATCTGAAATATTATAATTTCTTTGCCCAGAATATTTCCGGCGTACTGGAAATGTTTCATCTTCCGTTTTCACTGGAAGAGAAGTCTCTGATTATGCCGATTGGGATTTCTTTTTATACTCTGCAGGCCATCAGTTATATGGCTGATGTGTACTGGGGGAAAATAAAGGCGGAGACAAGTCTGGAGAATACAGCGCTTTTTCTTGCATTTTTCCCTCAGATTATGGAAGGGCCGATCAGCAGGTACTCGGATGTAGCTGATACGCTGTTTGCAGAAAAACCGCTGGAAATGAAAAATCTGCAGAATGGATATATCCGGATCCTGTGGGGCTTTTTTAAGAAAAAGATTGTGGCCGACCGGCTGGCGATTGCGGTGGGAATGGTGTTTAAGCATTATACTTCCTACAGCGGCGTGGTTGTGGCTGTATCGGCCGTTGCCTATACTGTACAGCTCTATATGGAATTTTCAGGATGTATGGATATGATTATCGGAAGCGGCGAGCTTTTCGGAGTCCGTCTTCCGGAGAACTTCCGGCAGCCATTCTGTGCAAAGAATGCGGCGGAGTTCTGGAGAAGATGGCATATTACACTGGGAGTATGGTTTAAAACATATATTTTCTATCCGGTTTCCATGTCAGGAGTTGTAAAGAAATGGAATCAGTACGGCAGAAAACATCTGGGAAAATATATAACTATGCTGGGAACGTCTGCCATGGCCCTTCTTCCGGTCTGGATATGCAACGGATTATGGCATGGCGCCAGATGGAGCTATATTTTCTATGGTCTGTATTATTTTACCCTGATTCTGCTGGGCATTGCCGTGCAGCCGGTAAGGGACCGGGTGCTGAGCGCCTGTCATATCAGAGAGGATTCCCGGGTATGGCGTAGAGTTCAGATTACAAAAACCTGGGTCATCATTTTTGTGGGCGAACTGTTTTTCCGGGCAGACGGATTCCGGGCAGGACTGCATATGTTCCGGAGTATATTTGAGGACTTTCAGATCCGTCAGCTGTGGGACGGGACGCTTCTTAAGCTGGGACTGCAGCAGTCTGATCTTATAGCGGTTGTGGCCGGCTGTATTGTGGTGGCAGTAGTCGGCATGATAAAAGAACGGGGAATATGTGTGAGAGAACGGATTGCCCAGTGCCGGATTCCGGTGCGCTGGTGTGCATATTATGCGCTGATTCTGGCAGTGATTCTATTTGCGGCATATGGGGACGGCTATCAGAAAGTTGATCTTATATACGCAGGATTTTAGGGGAGTATTTACAGTATGACGAGGAGGAAGGTTTGAAAACAAAAAAGAGAATTATTTTATTTATTTTAATTTTCGTACTGCTGCTGGGAGGGCTTTCTTTCGGCCTGCAGAAAGTGGCTCTGAGTATGAAAAACGGTATTGTGGGGAGAAGCCGTGCATTCGCGACAGTCAGTGCAGAACCGAAAGAGACGCTGGATGTGCTTGTGATCGGGGACAGTGAAAGTTATACGTCCATGTCCCCGATGGATCTGTGGAGCCAGACGGGGATTACCTCTTTTAACTGCGGACAGCCCGGGCAGAGGATACAGGAGACCTGTTTTCTGTTAAAGGAAGCATTGAAGACACAGTCGCCGAAACTGGTGATACTTGAAACAAATGCCATGTTCCGGGATCCGGGATTTCTGGAAAATGTCTCCATGTCCATTATTGAGCCCATCCGCTATTATTTCCCTGTTTTCCGTTACCATAATCTGTGGAAACAGATTTTTGACGGAAAGAAAGATAAGGGACGCAGTGTATTTAAAGGGTTCGAAATCCGGGATAAGGTAGTTCCCTATGAGGGTTCGGATCAGTATATGAAAGAAACAAAAGATGTACAGGAAATCCCCGGATTTGTCCGGCACTACATGGAAGACATCAAGAAGATGTGCGAGGAGAAAAACATAGCTCTGCTGCTCATGAGCGCGCCTTCCCCACATAATTATAATTACAAAAAACATAATGCGATTGAAAATTATGCAAAAGAAAACGAGCTCCCGTATATTGACCTGAATATGAAGACGAAAGAAATCGGGATTGACTGGAAAACGGACAGTTATGATAAAGGAGATCATCTTAATCTTCACGGCGCGCAGAAAGTTACTGCCTATATGGGAAAATATCTGACAGAAAATTACTCCATGCCTGATCACAGAGGAGAAGACGGCTATCAGGAATGGGACAATCTTTCCGGGCAGTATTATGCCGAGGTGGAGAAGAGAACTATAAAAGCAAAGAAATAGCAGGATAAGCAGAAGAAAAGAACAGCGGAGAAATCCTTCCTACAGGAAGAATTTCTCCGCTGCTTTTATCAGATATCCGGTGTCTTCTGTCCCGGCGGTCTCGTAAGGAGAATGCATGGCAAGCTGAGGCAGGCCGATATCGACGGTGTTCAGTGCCACCCGTGTGTTGGAGATATTTCCCAGAGTAGAGCCGCCTGCCATATCGGAACGGTTTGCGAAAGTCTGAACCGGCACGCCGGCTTCCCGGCATATATCCCGGAACATGGCGGCGGAAAGTGCGTCGGTGCAGTACTTCTGTCCGGCGTTAAATTTGATTACGATGCCTTCATTCAGAAACGGACGGTTGGAGGGATCGGCTTTATCCGCATAGTTCGGATGGACGGCGTGGCCATTGTCGGCTGAAATCATAAAGCTGTCTGCAAGGTGAATCAGATAATCCTCCTTTGTCATTCCCAGGCTGCAGTATGCTCTGGTCAGGGTATCATACAGAAAGGTGGACGCGGCGCCCTGTTTAGTGGCGCTTCCGGTTTCTTCGTTGTCCAGAACACAGTGGACGGCCAGGAAGGATTTTCCGGGGGAGGCCAGGAAGCCTTTCAGTGATGCAAAAGTACATTGAAGATCGTCCAGCCGGGGGCTGGAAACATACTCCTGAGAAGCTCCCCACACCGTGCCTTTCTGCCGGTTGTATAAAAACAGGTCATGCCCCAGAATCTCCTCTTCTTTTACACCGGCAGCGTCAGCAACATTCTTCATAAATGTTCCCCTGGAGGAAATACTGCCGTAAAGGGGCAGCATATCTTTCTGGATATTGTAGGCATACCCTTTATTGGCTTCACGGTTCATATGGATGGCAAG
>USFD01000031.1 GCA_900553885.1 uncultured Ruminococcus sp. | reverse complement strand
CCTGCGACCTCCTGGTCCCAAACCAGGCGCTCTAGCCAAGCTGAGCCACACCCCGGTATTCTCTACGTTTCCTGTCTAACCCGTAGCGCATTGACTATTATATTATATCACTTTTATCTTGTCAACATTTTTTTCAACTTTTTTTATTCTTTTTTTTATAAATCTTCAGTCCGGATTATTTCTCCCTTTCAGTTCTGAGAATCAATCGAAATATTTCTGTTGAAAATGAAGGCTGCCCTCCTCATCCAGCTCCATAATCATATAGCTTCCCTTTCTCCCCTCCTGTCTCGGGAAAGAAAGACTGCCCGGATTCAGAATGACCATTCCGTCTTTTTCTTCAAAATAAGGCCTGTGCGTATGGCCGAACATGACAATGTCCGCCTTCCGTGCCTTTCCTTCTTCTCTGATATACTCCGGATCCAATGATACGTAATAGGCATGCCCGTGAGTAATAAACACCTTATATTTTCCAATGTAAAACTCCTCTTCTCTGGGCAGGTCCGAAAAGAAGTCATTATTTCCCCTGACTATATGTTTTTCGCACTCCACAGCCGCATCAATATATGTCTCGCCGCCTTCAACATCCCCCAGATGGATCAGCATACCAATATCCCCGGCCTCCTGAAGTGCACGGTCCAATCCCCTGTGTCTGCCGTGTGTATCACTGACAATCAACACCTTCATAATGATTCCTCTCTCAATTTTTCCTCAAGAATTCTTTTCATTGCGCGAAGCGCCTTTCCCCGATGACTGAGCAGATTTTTCTGCTCCGGATCCATCTGCGCTGTTGTACAGCCATATTCAGGCACATAGAAAATAGGATCGTAGCCAAATCCATTGTCCCCCGCAATTTCATGGGCAATCTGTCCCTCAATAGTCTCTCTCACCGTACAGGTCGTGCCGTCCGGGAACACAGCCGCCACAGCACACACGAACCTGGCAGTTCTCTCTTCATCAGGAATCCCCTCAAGCCGGTCAAGTAAAATCCGGTTCTTGATATCATAGGATGTGTCCTCGCCTGCGAATCTGGCGGAATAAATTCCCGGAGCCTTATCCAGATAGTCAATCTCCAGTCCGGAATCATCCGCCAGAACAATATCATTTGTCAGCACTCTCGATACAGTTCTGGCTTTAATCTCTGCATTTTCTTCAAAAGTCATGCCGTCCTCTATGATTTCTTCATTTACGCCGGCTTCCTTCATAGAAATAATCTCCATTCCAAGATCAGCCAGAATCATACGGATTTCTTTCATTTTATTCTCATTGCCAGTAGCAAATACTATTCTTCTTTTCATCTTATGTACCTTCTATCTTTTCTGTTTCGGCGGCCTGGGGCCTGTAAACTGATAAAAATATGTTCGGATCATTCCGTTGTAAAGCTTCCTGTTTCTGTCTGCCTTTCTTCCGAAATACCGTTCTGCGTCTTCATAACTGGTAATCATATAGGCAGACCATGTATCCAGCTTCCGAAAGCTCTCTCCGAACTCCCTGTACAATTTCGGAAGTGCTTTCTTTTCCTCCAGTCTTTCCCCGTAAGGCGGATTTGTAATAATAAATCCGTACTTTCCAGGATGGCTCAGCTGGCTCACCTCACGGCGCTGAAAATGAATCAGATGGTCAACCCCTGCGTCTGCCGCATTTTTCCTTGCGGTTTTCAGCACATCCCCGTCTATATCATACCCCTGGATATCTGTATCTATATCCGTATTTATCTGGTCATGGGCCTCGTCGACAGCGTCATACCAGTATTTTCTGTCAACCAGATTGGTCCACTGCTCTGCCGTAAAATCCCGGTTCATGCCGGGAGCAATATTCGCTGCCATCATTGCCGCCTCTATGGGAATCGTTCCGCTGCCGCAGAAAGGATCCACAAGAATCCTGTCCTTTTTCCACGGTGTAAGCATAATCAGAGCTGCGGCAAGATTTTCTGCAATGGGCGCTTTTCCGGCTGCAGGCCGGTACCCTCTTTTATGGAGAGATACGCCGGTAGTATCAATCCCAACGGTAACCACGTCCTTCATCAGAAATACACGGACAGGATAGGCTGCCCCGTCTTCCGGAAACCACTGGGTATGATAACGGGATTTCATCCGCTCCACCATGGCCTTCTTCATTACAGACTGAATATCAGAAGGACTGAACAGTCTGCTTTTGACTGACGCCGCTTTGGTAACCCAGAATTTCCCGTTTTCAGGAATATATCTCTCCCACGGGATCTCTTTTGTCTTCTGAAAGAGTTCTTCAAAAGTAACTGCTGTAAAGCAGCCTGCTTTTAAAAGAATCCGTTCCGCGGTGCGCAGAAATATGTTTGCCCTGCAGACGGCATCCATGCCGCCCCGGAATGTAACCCGGCCGTCCTCCACCTGTGCGATTTCATATCCCAGATCCTGGATTTCTCTTTTCAGCACAGATTCCAGTCCGAAATGACAGGGGGCGATCCACTCCATTTTCTCCATAAAATCTTCCCATCCTCACAATTTGTCTTCTTTCATATTACTATAAATCAGGGGCAGAGTAAAGTTTAACTTTACTCTGCCCCTGCATCTTCCGTCCCGTATTTCAGCTGATAAAAGCGTCCGAAAAACTAGTAACGGTCGCTTTCGTCATAGGCATCTCTGATTTTTCCGCAGTTTTTATTGCCCTGAACGGTGTTCTTGTTTGCATTCTTATTCTTGCTCTGCTCGTTGGCATAGGATGAATAGGAATTGCTGTTTGTCGTTGTGTTCTTGTTTGCGTTTTTGTTTGAGTTGTTTGTATTTGTGTAGTTTTTTGCCATGAGTATTCCCTCCTGTTTATTTAGTACATTGTTATTGTCTCTTGTCATGGCATTTTTTATTCACTTTTTTACACGTTTTTATTTTTCTGTTTTTTTATTTTTTTCTTGCTTTTTCCAATTTGATATATTATACTATGTTTTGTAGGAAGGTTACTTTCTACAACCCCTTATTAATTATTTATACTCCCCTCAAAAGACCGATGGCTCCCCCATCGGTCTTTTACTGTTTATTCATAACCATATAAAACTGGTTCTCCGCAGCGGAAAACTGCTGCGGGGAACCTCTTCTTTTCTGTTAATATGCCGCCAGTCTGCTAGTTATCACGCGCTTCCCATTTTCTGTAGATCGCCTCCAGCGCATCCACTGCCCCGTCTACTCCCAGCAGACTTACATTAAACATCATGGCATTCGCCTCAATGCTGCCCCACTCTCTGCCGGTCCGGGTTTCATAGTAAACGCGTCTTTCCCGGTCTGTCTTTTTGATTTTATCCCGGGCCTGCTTTTCTTCCAGATCATACAATTTCATAATCCTTCTGACACGGTCTTCTTTATACGCATAGATAAATGTATTAATACAGTTGGAGTAATCGCCCAACACATAGTCCGCACAGCGTCCCACAAAAATTCCCGGTCCCTGCTCCGCAAGCTTCCGGATAATTGCGGACTGCTTTTCGAACACTTTGTCGCTTAAAGGTTTGCCGGATTCATCACTGGTCACAAATGCCCGGTATTCGATACTGCCGGCCGCATATGCGGACAGAAATCTTCCAAGTACTGTCTCATCCACTCTTGTGGCATCCTCATTGCTGATGCGAAGTTCCTGAGCCGCCATGTGAAGCAGATTGTGATCATAGAGGGGAATATCCAGCCTTTCCGCAAGGCGGTTTCCCACCTCATGGCCTCCGCTTCCGAACTGTCTGCCTATCGTAATAATTGTGTGCTTCATCATATCTGTCACTCCTCTCTGCAAACATGCTTCTTTCTCTTCCGCGCTGTCCGGAAGAAACAGCGCGGACTGCCGTTTTGCCTCTAGGAACAGTATACCATCAAAGAACAGATTCGGACAGACAATTCTTTTATTTTTTCTGTATATTGGTTCTTTTATTCGTTCCAAAGATATATTGTTATCTTTTTCCCTTCTTTCCTCCCACAATTGTCAGATAACTCTTTGATGTCAGCAGATAGATGATAATGTAAAAAAGGGCAAATACAATATAACATGACACCGTAACCTCGATAAGCAGAGCTGTATTGACAAAGCCAAGAAGATTCAGGATTCTGCGTATAATCGGGAAAGCAAATCCCGTGTGCAGACCTGCCGCTATAAGAGGCAGGAAGAAAACAGTCAGCACCTGAGAATTGACGCTTCGGCGCACCTCTTTTCTGGTCATACCGATCTTCATCAGAATATCGAACCGATCCTGATCTTCATATCCTTCTGATATCTGCTTATAGTAGATAATAATTACCATGCCGGCGATAAATACGATTCCAAGAATAATTCCCAGGAAGAAAAGGCCGCCGTACATACCCAGGAACCAGGAACGTTCCTGCTCTCTTCCTTCCAGGCTGATTCGCCCGGCAAAATCCGGATTCTCATTCTGGGCCTGGGCAAACCTGTCAAACATCTCTCCTGTAATCTCAATCTGCTCTTCACTGGGACAGTTCAGGTCAAACCCATAATACTGCTCAATTTCAGAAGCAGCATCCTGATAATATTCTGCCTGGGCCGCATATATTTCTTTCATAGCATTTTGATCCGGCACGAATATATACATGGACGGAATCATTGTCGCCGCATCTGCTCCGTAGAGACTGAATTTATTAAGGGTACTTTTGACCTTCCACGTAGATCCGCCTTCTACTGTAATAGTATCATAGCTGTACGTTTTTTCATTTTTCGGCATGCTGATCATTACTTCATCTTCTGCCAGTGTCTCATTCTTCCCTTTCAGTCTGTTATAGTCATCAATGGTAATCACATAAATTTCCCGCATACTTCCGGTATCCTGTATTGAAAACTGATTCATGGACGACGTATCAAATAAAATCTGGTCCTCTTTCTGAAAGGCTGAAGTTTCCAGCATTGTATAGGCAATTACATTTTCTTTCTCAGCGCCATGCTCTTCCACTACCTGCTCCATAATCGCCTTTACCTGATCTGCCCGTTCTTT
Source organism: uncultured Ruminococcus sp. (assembly GCA_900553885.1). Taxonomy (GTDB): domain Bacteria; phylum Bacillota; class Clostridia; order Lachnospirales; family Lachnospiraceae; genus Mediterraneibacter. Next base: position 27,445 of record USFD01000031.1, on the reverse strand, counting down.
ATCCTCAGTATAGATTTCCGCTGTAATCTCTCTGGGATAACGTACATGCAGCATATCTTCCATACCAAGCCACAGACACATGACACCCGACACCATGACAAGCACCATAGTGGAGAGAATACAGATGGATGCAAGTCCGGCTCCATTTCGCTTCATACGGTAGATCATGGATGACAGGGATACAAAATGATTTGTCCGGTAATAGTACCTCTTATTTTTCTGCAGCAGTCTTCCGAATGTAACAGATCCTGCAATAAAAAGAAGGTATGTTGCCACAATTACCATAATCACCGCAACGAAAAACCACATCAGCGCAGTGATCGGATCTTCAATGGTTACCGCCAGATAATAGGCTGCCCCCAGAAGAACGATTCCGGCAAGTGCAAAGAACCAGTTTCCTTTTGGCGGCTTTTCTCCCACCTTATCGCTTCTGAGCATCTCCACCGGACGGGAACGCCACAGAAATACAAGCATACGCAGCATAATCAAAGCAAAGATAATGACAAAAAGTACAAGCGTTGACATAATTGCACGGGGATCAATCTGCATGTCAAAACTGATATCTGCTCCCAGAAGTTTTGTAATCACAAGTTCTCCCAGTTTTGAAAACAGTATGCCCAGCACAAGTCCGCCTGCAATTGAAACAACTGCTGTCAGCAGAGTTTCACAGATCATAATCTTTACCAGATTCCGTTTCCCCATTCCCAGAACATAATATAATCCAAACTCCCTCTGCCGCCTGCGGATCAGGAAAGAATTTGTATAATACAGAAAAATCACCGAAAATACGCCGATTACGCCGACGCCCAGACTGAGCATCTGCTGCACGGCGTCCCCGCCCCGCATATTCTGAAGCGTGCTGCTTCTGCACAAAAATGCAACAATATAGTACATCATTACCATACAGATGCAGGTCAGCAGATATGGAAAATACATTTTCCGGTTCTTTGATATGCCTGTGGCGGCCAGTTTAAAATAAAATGTTCCTCTCATCTTCTCTCACCGCCTGTCGCCAATATGGTAAGTGTGTCGGAAATTTTCTGGTAAAACTGTTCGTCCGTCATCTCCCCTCTGTAGAGCTGATGATAGACTTCACCATCCCGGATGAACAGTACCCTTCCGGCGCGGCTGGCAGCCTTGACCGAATGGGTTACCATCAGTATGGTCTGTCCCCTTTGGTTGATTCTTGCAAAAAGCGACAGCAGTTCGTCTGTAGAGCGTGAATCCAGCGCTCCGGTAGGCTCATCCGCAAAAATCAGCCGGGGATCTGTGATAATGGCCCGGGCTACAGCTGCTCTTTGCTTCTGTCCGCCGGACACTTCATAAGGATATTTCTCCAGAAGATCCCGGATCCCCAGCTCTTCGGCTATGGAAAGAAGCTTTTTTTCCATCTTTCTGTAAGGAACGCCCTTCAGTACCAGAGGGAGCAGAATATTGTCTTTCAGATTAAAGGTATCCAGAAGATTAAAATCCTGAAATACGAATCCCAGATTATCTCTCCGGAATTCAGAAATATTTTTGTCCTTTATGGCAGACAGAGGTTTCCCGTCCAGATAAACATCCCCTTCCGTTGGACGATCCAGTGCTGCCATAATATTAATGAGGGTCGTCTTTCCGGAACCGCTTTCTCCCATAATCGCTACATACTCCCCTTCCTCCACGGAAAAATTCACGCAGGACAATGCCTGTACCTGATTTCCTCCGAAGCGGGTCCTGTATATTTTCTTCAGATTTCTCACTTCCAAAACAGCCATGTACAATGACCTCCTTTTTCTTATTTTGAATACATCCGGCAGCTTTTCTGCCTGAGCTGCATTCCTGTCATATGCTTCGGTAAAAGTATAACAGGGCGGCCGGAATGCCGACATCTGTTTCTGTGACATTCCGGGCGCCCTGTGTGACATTTTCGTAAGACGGTCATTCTGCCTGGAAAGGATAGGACGCCAGATCCACGGTAAATCTGCTGCCCTTTCCGGGCTCGGACTGCGCCGATATGCTGTGTCCTAATTTATCTGCCGCAGATCTGCACAGATACAATCCGATTCCTGTAGACTTTTTATCCTGTCTTCCGTTGTATCCCGTATAGCCTTTTTCAAAGATACGGGGCAGATCTTCCGGCGAAATGCCGATTCCCGTATCAGACACGGTGAGCCGTTTCTTTTTGTCCACCGCTATCGTTACTGTTCCCTGAGCGGTGTATTTCACTGCATTTGAAAGAAGCTGCTCAATGATAAAGGAGAGCCATTTTTCATCTGTAACCACTTTTTCGTCTGTTCCTTTATAAACCAGCCGGATCTTTTTCCGGATAAACTGGCCTGCATATTTGCGTATGGCCTTTCTGATAATCTCATCCAGATCATATTCCTGGAACAGGAGATCCGAACCGCCTTCCCCCAGTCTGGTATAGCAAAGAGCCATATCTACATACTGTTCCACCCGGAACAATTCGGAGCGCAGTTCCTGATTTTCCTGTGTATCCTCCCGCTGAAGAAGTACCTGCATCACCGCAATAGGCGCTTTGATCTGGTGAACCCATCTGGCATAATAGTCCTGCATGTCCTTCTTTGCCAGTTCCTGACTTTCCTTTTCTTTTCTGTTCTTCTCCTCCAGCCGGGCAATCATCGCCTGGTAATCCTCCTCAATAAGATTGGAAGCAGGCGGCAGACACTCTTCAAACACCCCGTCATACCGGGAAATCTGCCCCAGTTCCAGATGCCGTTTTTTCATGTGGAAATATCCGGACAGCATAAAAAGCGCCGCAAAAAACAGACAGATCAGGAGAGGATACCAGACCGCCTGCATGTCAATACCATACAGGAAAAAGATAACCCCATAGGCAGCCGCACAGAAGAGAGCGCAGAAAAGCACATGCCTTCTGCTGTACAGATACTGAACAAACAGCTTCATTCCTCTCCTCCTTTTCCCCGGGCGGGAGATTCTGTTTCTCCTGCTGAAGGAACATTTTCCAGCAGGTATCCCTCGCCCACCTTGGTTGTTATAAAATCCTTCAGGCCGGCTTTTTCCAGTTTGCGCCGCAGTCTGGCGATATTAACCGTCAGTGTATTTTCTTCGATATAGTTATCCGTCTCCCACAGTTTTGTCATCAGAGTATCCCTGCTCACGAGCCGGCCCTTGTTTTCCATCAGAGTCTGAAGAATCCGGAATTCATTTTTGGTCAGGCTGATTTTCTGTCCCTCGTAAGTCAGAGATGTATCGTACAGATTCAGAATCGCCCCCCTGTGTTCCAGCACCGGAACTTTTCCCGCCAGATCATAGGTGCGCCGCAGCACGGCCTGCACTTTGGCCGTCAGCACGCTTAAATCAAAGGGTTTTGCAACAAAATCGTCCCCGCCCATATTGACCGCCATAATAATATTCATATTATCGGCAGCGGAAGAGATAAATATAATCGGCACATCCGAAATTTTCCGGATCTCACTGCACCAGTGATATCCGTTGAAAAACGGAAGTGTAATATCCATAAGTACCAGATGGGGATCGTATCCGGCAAATTCCTGAAGCACGTTGCGGAAATCTTTTACATACTCCGCTTCATGCCCCCACATTTTCATCTCCTGCTGTATGGCCTGAGCCATAAGCAGATCGTCCTCAACAATCAGTATTTTGTACATGCCATCCTCCTTTATCAGCCATTCATTTTCAGATGTCAGCGGCATTCTCATGTCCATACTGTAAATCATAGCAACTTCGCCCGGATATATCAATCAGAAAACAGATTTTAGCTGGCAGATGCCTCGCCGGCTCTGTCTCAAAAAGGCGGGCCTCCGGGAAAACGATCCCGGACACCCGCCTTTTCTTATGTTCTGTTCTGTTTTCTGATTTTCACAAATATTTTTTCCATATCCTCTGCCGTTTTTCTTCTATACGGTCTCCGGCGATATCACCCGCTGGATATGGATGGCCAGAAATCCGATTTCTTCCTTTGCCACAGTTTTCTTCAGTTCCCGGCCCATATAGCTGCACACTTCCTGTGCCACCTGTCCTGTTCTGGGATAGCTGCCGAATATAAATTCATTAAAATCTGCGTTGGTTGACTCGCCGTTTCTGGTTCTTGCCACCATATAATACAGATGGCTCATCAGCCGGGTATAGGCAAGGGAATCGGTATCAAACCGCTGGCCGAAAGCCTTCTCAATCATCGAAATTCCTTCATTGATAATCCGGGTCGTGTTCAGAGTCACCGACACCTGCTCATCTGAAAGTCCGGCGTGGATATGCAGGGTGATAAATCCCACCTCGTCATCCGTGATTTCATTGCCTGTGATCTCCCGGATAATTTCCCGTCCTTTCTGCGCTACGGAAAATTCTTTCGCAAACAGGACACGGATATCCGGTGTAAAAGGATTTGGCATCTGCCGGTTTTCTTCTGCCCGCTTTGCCGCAAGAGCAATATGGTCCGCCATGGGGAGCAGAATATCCCGGTTCATCTTCGGAAAAACTTTCTCCGCTTCATCAATAATCCTTCCTGCAGCCTCAATAAATTCCGGGCGGATACCATTGACAACCTTAAGCACAGACTGCTGCTTCTGTCTGCTGACAAGAGAATATACTCTGGCTCCCTGTATCGGTCCGATCTGCTGTGTGGGGCGCTTCCCGAAACCGATCCCGTTTCCCAGAAGAATCATCTCCCGCCCGGTCTCATTATGATAAACAAGAATCCCATTATTATTCAGCACCTTTATAATTCGATACATATCTGAATGTCCCTTCTGGCCTGACGGATATTGACACTCCGCTTTGCTGCCTGCTTATAACCGGATATCTTTCTTTGCCGCTTCGGTTAATTCAAGGATACAATCTCCGCTGTTTCATCCAGCCTGGCAACCTTGCCCGGCTTTGTGAGACGGACCTTCTCGCCCTCCTGAAGGCTTGTAAATACAATGATGCACTCATCCGATTTTGCATGCTCTTTTATATATTTTATATCAAATCCGATCAGTTTGTCACCCTTTTTTACACGATCCCCGTCTTTTACAAATGTTTCAAATCCTTCCCCGTTCAGATTGACCGTATCCACACCGATATGCAGAAGATATTCTGTACCATCGCCGCTTTTCAGTCCAACCGCATGTTTTGAGGGGAATACGAAGGAAACTTCTGCATCCTCCGGTGCATATGCCATGCCCTCTTCCGGCCTTACAATATATCCGTCGCCCATCATCTTTCCGGCAAATGCCTCATCGGAGGCTTCTGTAATAGGAGCTGCCTCACCGGTAAACGGAGAGCAGAGTAGCTTTTTCACCGTTCCGGAAGCCGCTCCGGATGAATTTTCCGCCCCGGAGTTTTCCTCATTTCCTGTGTCTGTCATACTTTCTTTTTCCTGCTCCGCCGGGATATATTCTTCATCCGGAGCTTTCTCAAGGTAATCTTCCAGATGGGATTTGATTACTGCCACGACAGGACCATATATAATCTGAATTCCCTGGCCTTTCCGGATAATTCCGGATGGAGAAGTAGCCTTAAGCAGGGTTTCATTTACCAGCTCCGGTTTGTGCACCGTACAGCGCAGCCGGGTGGCACAGCAGTCTACATCTGAAATATTTTTCTTACCTCCAAGTCCGCGTGTAATCAGAATACTTTTTTCATCTCCTTCTTCCGCGCCGGCGCTTTTGGCGGATGCATCCGCCCCCTGTTTTGCCTGGTAATCTGCTTTTGTAAACAGTTTTGTCTCCTCACTGTCGTCCTCCCGTCCCGGAGTCTTCAGATTCATTTTTGTGATCATAAAGCGGAATACAAAATAGTAAAGAGCGAAATACACAACTCCGACCACTACAATCCAGATCCAGTGAGTCTTCTCATTGCCCTGCAGAATACCAAAAAGTGTCAGGTCGATAATTCCTCCGGAGAATGTCATTCCCACACCTACATTTAAAATATGCATCAGCATGTAGGAAAGGCCTGCAAGGACACAGTGAACCGCATACATGAGCGGAGCCACAAACAGGAAGGTAAACTCCAGAGGCTCGGTAATCCCTGTCAGCATAGAGGTAAGCGCCGCCGAAAGAAGCAGACCGCCTACGATCTTTTTCTTTTCCGGCCTGGCACATTTGTACATGGCAAGCGCCGCACCCGGAAGGCCGAAAATCATGAAGGGGAACTTACCTGCCATAAATCTTGTAGCCTCAACTGAAAACTCTGTTGTATTCGGAGAAGCCAGCTGTGCAAAAAATATATTCTGGGCGCCCTGAATCAGGCTGCCGTCCACAAGCATTTCCCCGCCTACTCCGGTCTGCCAGAACGGCATGTAAAACACATGATGAAGTCCGAACGGGATCAGCGCTCTTTCAATAATTCCGTAGATCCATGTTCCTGCATATCCGGAGGCAAGAACCACGCCGCCCAGAGCATAGATGCCTTCCTGAACAACCGGCCATACAAAATACATCAGGATTCCCACGCCCACATATACAACGGTAGAAATAATGGGCACAAATCTTGAACCGCCGAAAAAGGACAGTGTGCTGGGCAGCTGGATTTTATAGAATCTGTTGTGCAGCGCTGCAACCCCCAGGCCTACGATAATACCGCCGAACACTCCCATCTGTAGCGACTGGATGCCGCAGACTGTGGAAACTGTACCGTCCAGCACATGTTTTGCCAGTGTGCCGTCCGGCAGAATGTCTCCGTTGAGCACCAGCATGGCGTTGATGCAGACGTGCATGACAAAAAAGGAAATCATTGCCGCCAGAGCCGCAACCTCCTTTTCCTTTTTCGCCATTCCGATTGCAACACCTACCGCAAAAATCAGAGGAAGATTGTCAAAAATCACACTTCCCGCTTTGCTCATAATCGTAAGAAGCCCATTCAGGACCGTTCCTTCTCCCAGGATGTTCTGCAGTCCGTATGCGTCGATCATGGCCGCGTTGGTAAAGGAACTTCCGATTCCCAGCAGAAGACCCGCTACGGGAAGAATTGCAATGGGAAGCATGAAGCTCCGGCCGACTCTCTGAAGTACTCCGAAAATCTTATCTTTCATTCTTTTTTCCTCCTTCTTATTCCAGAGATTTTTCTTCGAATACATCAGCGGCTGCGCACCTCGATTCCGCTTTGCTCCATCTCGGTCGCGGGCTTTCGCCCTATACCTTCCTGATAATGCCTGCTGGAAAGTGCACTTTCCGCAGTCATTCCCAGGAAGGTGCACGGCTTGGTGCTTTCGCGCAAAAAAATAGCATAAACTGATCCTTTGGTTCCTGTTGGAATGAAGGATAGTTTATGCCTGCCTTACAGTAACACACTATCTGATGTATTCGCTGTTTCTAGCCTTAGTATATACAAAGAACTGCACAGCCGTCAACCCAGAATTTTGAACTAATTTCAGGATTGAAAACTGTGCAGTTTTTACAGATTTTATTCGTACTGATCCAGTATTTTCATCGCCACGTCTCCGTCACCGCTGATGGAGAATCCGGTTTTTTCGTAGAAGCCGGCCATTAGTCTTTGATACTGTTCCGGTCCTTCATAGCCCAGAGGGGCAAGTCTGTATCCTACCGGTGCTTTGATGAATGTGACATTTTTCTTTCCAAGCTGATCGGTAATCTCATTGAGGCATACGCTTCCGTATCCTTTCCCCCGGAGAGAGAAATCCGTAACATAGAATTCCACGATTTCAGCCTTTGTCTTGCTCTCCAGAACATACTGCAGATGAAATACCGGAGTATCCTGTTCAAATACATCTACATTTTCCCCGCTGTATATAAACTGGAGAATATGAGCGCTTTTATCCGATAAAGTTACTGCCCGGAAATAATCTTTTCTTATGTATAATGGGATTGACATTTCTGCGCCTCCTCCCTGTCTGCGGCCGTTATTGTTCTGCCGGTTTCTTTCCCCTGGCTATTCTGAGCTGAACATTTGCTCCTGTGGGATTGATAACCACACCTTTCGCCTCAGGGAAAAGAACCTGAGGAATTTTCTCCGCCGGCACCGCGGTCACTTTCATCTTTTTCCCTTTTGCAAATTTATTGAGTTCCAGTATGTCTGTAAAAATAGGCAGGAACATACTTCCGTCTTTCAGCTTGAGCACCGGGAGCTGCCCGTTCTCTTCCATCGCAAGGATATATGTTCCTTTCTGATAATGAGCCAGAAGTTCTTCCTGCATTTCTTTCAGCTCATCCGTCATCTCAGGAGACGACATTTTTCTCAGCTCCTGCATAAAATAAAGCGCAGTCAGATGAAGCTCCGGGTTTTCCAGAAGCTTTTTCCCGTCTTCCGTCTGATTCTTTCTGACAACAAGATCCGGCAGCTGAATATTGATCGCCGTATCTGTGCCTGCATTCACCGCCAGACAGTTTACCCCCATTGTATACAGGCTGGTGTAAAATCCCAGAAGAACATTTTCGCTCAGCTTACCCACTCCTGTCTTATATTTTCTGTCATCCAGCTCTTTAACCTTGTTCTTCGCGTCATCCAGTCTGTAGTACAGAAACACCTCATCATCGTAGGTCTCTTCGTCACAGAAAACAAAAGGCATTTTTGTGGCAGCAGACATAATAACATACAGCTCCCCCGGATGACGGAGCGCAGCCAGTGTCTCCTGTTTTGTAACTTTTGTCTGGTTTTCTTTCATATTCGTTCTGTCCCTTTCTGCTTAAACATTTCTTTTCTGATGGTCAGAATATCCTTTCTGCCAGTTCAAATACATAAGGAAGGAAAATGATACACCCAATAAACACGGATATAACTGCCGCAAACAACACAGCTCCCGCCGCTGTATCTTTCGCTTTTTTTGCAAGCGGCTTCTTTTCTTCCGTCACCAGATCAACAACAGCCTCCACCGCTGTATTCACCAGTTCCAGGCCGGCCACCAGAGCAAAAAGCAGGAGGCAGAGGCACCATTCCACGGGCGAAATCTGAAAAAGCGTACCCGCCGCAGTTACCAGAATAATCGCCACACAGTGAATTTTCATATTCCGTTCCTGCAGGATTCCGGTAAGAATACCTTCAAAAGCATATCCAAAGCTCTTTCTCAGCGGATTTTTCCTTTCCTTCTTCATAATCATTTACTCCTGTAAATTAATTTTCACGGGATGCGGCTCCCTACCATATCCCCGGGGACTATTATAGCACAATATCCCTCTCAGCAAAAGAAAATTCATACAACTTGAGGGAAAGGGGACAGACCCCTTTGGAAAAGGCTACGTCCCCTTTTTCACGAGCTGTATGAATTTTCTGATACTTTATCGCCAGACTATTTCTATTTTCTTACCGCCTCTGCCATTTTCTCTGTGTATTCCGCCACATAGGGCACGCATTTTCTTTTATATTCTGCGCAGAGTTTTACAATAGCGCCTCCTACGATTACTCCGTCTGAGAAGTGGCTCATCTGTTCTGCCTGTTCCGGCGTGGATATACCGAAACCGACTGCGCAGGGGATCTTTTTTTCTTCTTTTACAAGCCGTACCATTTCTTCCACATCCGTAGAGAGTTTCTCTCTTGTACCGGTTACGCCCAGGGAGGATACGCAGTAGACGAACCCGGAGGCTTCCCGGGCAATCATGCGGATCCGGTCATGGGACGTGGGCGCGATCAGGGAAATCAGATCCAGTCCGGCCTTTTTACAGGGAAGGTCAAACTCTTCTTTTTCTTCAAAGGGGACGTCCGGAAGGATCAGTCCGTCCAGGCCCGCCTGTGCCGCGCGCCTGGTGAACCGTTCTGTTCCATAGGAGAACACCACATTTGCATATGTCATAAAGACAAGGGGAATCCGGGAATTTTTCCGGATCCGTTCCACCATCTCAAAGATCCGGTCTGTTGTCACGCCGCCGGAAAGGGCCCGGATATTTGCCGCCTGGATCACCGGTCCCTCTGCCGTAGGATCCGAAAACGGAATGCCCAGTTCAATAATGGACGCGCCGGCTTTTTCCATTGCATACACCAGCTGTTCTGTCGTCTCCAGATCCGGATCCCCACAGGTAATAAACGGGATGAATGCTTTTTCTTTCTGAAACGCCTCCTGTATTCTACTCATAAATATCCTCCCCTCTGTATCTTGCAATCGCGGCACAGTCTTTGTCTCCTCTGCCTGAAATATTAATCACCATAATCTGGTCTTTTCCCATTTTCGGCGCCAGCTCTCTGGCGTATGCCACAGCATGTGCACTTTCAATGGCAGGAATAATCCCCTCGGTACGGGCCAGATATTCAAAGGCGTCCACTGCCTGATCGTCTGTCACCGCCACATACTCTGCCCTTCCTTTGTCATACAGATCCGCATGTTCCGGCCCCACGCCCGGATAATCCAGCCCTGCTGAGATCGAGTACACCGGAGCGATCTGTCCGTACTCATCCTGGCAGAAATAAGACTTCATCCCGTGGAAGATTCCCAGTTTCCCTGTGGCAATGGTAGCAGCCGTCTCTGCCGTGTCAATCCCCCGGCCTGCCGCTTCACAGCCGATCAGCCGCACACCTTCGTCCTGGATAAAATGATAAAAAGCACCGATGGCATTGGAACCTCCGCCTACACATGCCAGCACCGCGTCCGGAAGCCGTCCCTCCTTTTCCAGAATCTGTTCTTTTATCTCTTTTGAGATTACAGCCTGAAAATCACGGACGATCATGGGAAACGGATGAGGACCCATACAGGAGCCCAGCACATAGTGGGTATCCGAGATTCTTCTTGTCCACTCCCGCATCGTCTCCGAAACCGCGTCCTTCAGCGTAGCTGTTCCTGTGGAGACAGGGTGTACTTTTGCCCCCAGAAGGCGCATCCGGTATACATTCAGCGCCTGACGCCGGGTATCCTCCTCTCCCATAAACACTTCGCACTCCATTCCCATAAGAGCCGCCGCCGTAGCTGTAGCCACGCCGTGCTGTCCGGCTCCGGTTTCCGCGATCACCCGGGTCTTTCCCATCTTCTTTGCCAGAAGAATCTGTCCCAGCACATTGTTGATCTTATGTGCTCCGGTGTGATTTAAGTCCTCCCGCTTCAGATAGATCCTGGCCCCGCCCAGATCTTCCGTCATCCGGGCCGCATAATACAGCCGGGAAGGTCTTCCCGCATACTCATTGAGAAGCTGACTCAGTTCCCGGTTGAATGCTTCATCTTCCCGGTAGTAAAGATACGCTTCCTCCAGTTCATTTACCGCATTCATCAGCGTCTCCGGTATATACTGCCCGCCGTGAACGCCATATCTTCCTTTTGTCATATTCTTCTGCTCCTTACTGCAGCTGTTGCTGCCAATATTTTCTCTCTGTCTTTTTTCCCATCGGTCTCCACCGAACTGCTCAGGTCCACCGCCCAGGGACGGCATCTGCGGACTGCCTCCGGGATATTGTCACAGCTGAGGCCACCCGCCAGGAAATAAGGTTTGGAAGGGGTATGTGCGGAAAGCCACTGTTCCAGAATCTCCCAGTCAAACCGCTGTCCGGTTCCCCCTCTCCCGTGGTCCAGCAGAATCCAGTCCGCGCTGCTGAAAAAAGCCCGGTCAAGATCCCTTTCTTCTGCTATGGAAAAAGCCTGAATCAGGGGACGTCCTGTCATTTTTCTGAGTCTGCTGATATACGCTTCGTCCTCCTGACCATGAAGCTGAGCCATATCTATGATCTCCTCCTCCAGCAGCTTCGCCACCAGCCGGGGATCTGCATTCACAAAAACGCCCACAGGGGCAATCCCCTCCTGCAGTCCCCTTCTCAGTTGCCGCAGCTGCTGTTCCGTTACACTTCTCCGGCTTTTCGGAACCTCGATCACAAACCCGCAGTAATCCGGCTGTGCCTCATTCACATAACGGACATCCTCCTCCCGGCTCAGACCGCAGATTTTTATTTTTGTTCCTGATCTTTCAGTCATAATCCAGTTTCCTCCTAAGACTGCGAAGGGCTGCTTTTCTGTCCGGGCTGCGCATCAGCATTTCCCCGATCAGAACGGCATCCGTCCCGTTTTCATACAAAACCTTCAGATCTTCCGGCCCCCGGATACCGCTCTCGGATACAAATACTTTATCGTTTCCTACCAGACCGCGCAGCTTCGCGCTGTTTCCTATATCTACGGTAAAATCTTTCAGATTCCGGTTATTCACCCCGATGACCCGGGCTCCGGATGCCGCGGCCTGCCCAATCTCCTCCGGGCCGTGGGCCTCCACCAGAGCCGACATTCCCAGCTCTTCCGCCAGACTTACATATGCACCCAGTTCCTTTTCATCAAGGACCGAACAGATCAGAAGTACGGCAGACGCGCCCATGGCTCTGGCCTGGTATATCATATATTCGTCACAGGTAAAATCTTTCCGCAGCACAGGAATGGACACCTGTGCCGCTATTTCCTCCAGATACCGGTCCCGTCCCCGGAACCAGAAGGGTTCGGTCAGACAGGATATTGCGGAGGCTCCGCCGGCCTCATAGTCGCCGGCAATCTCAAGGTAAGGAAATTCTTCGGCAATCAGGCCCTTTGAGGGAGAAGCCTTTTTCACCTCGCAGATAAAGGACAGGCCCGGCGAGCGCAGCGCCGCCTCAAAATCCGGAACATCAGACTGTTTCTGTTTTTCTTCTGCCTGTCTTCGCACTTCAGCTGGCGGCAGATGCTTTTTCTCTTCTGCAATCCGTTCTCTCGTGCGCAGGGTAATTGTCTCCAGTATATTCATTTTCCACTCTCCTCAATAAACTGCTCCAGCTTTCTGGCTGCCGCCCCTTCGTCAATGAGACGTTCCGCCATCCGGACGCCTTCTTCCATTGTGGCTGCTTTGCCTGCAATATAAATTGCCGCTCCGGCATTGAGACACACCGCGCAGCGTTTTGCGCCCCGGTCCTCTCCGGAAAGGATTTTCCGTGTTATTCCGGCATTTTCCTCCGGTGTGCCTCCTGTCAGCTCTTCCTTCGTACAACGGGTATATCCGAACTGCTCCGGAGTAATCTCATAGGACTGAAACCATCCGTCCCGGATCTCGCAGACAGAAGTAGGCGCGCTCATAGATATTTCATCCAGCTTATCCTGTCCGTACACAACCATGCCCCGGACAACTCCCAGTTTTGCCATAACCTGGGCCAGCGGCTCCACCAGTTCCTCCTCGTAAACGCCCATCAGTTCCATATTGGCTCCCGCCGGATTGGATAAGGGGCCCAGAATATTAAATACCGTCCGGATTCCCAGTTCCTTCCGGATGGGCGCCACATATTTCATTGCAATATGGTAGTTCTGGGCGAACAGAAAGCAGATCTGAATTTTCTTTAACAGCTGGGCGCTGCGCTCCGGCGGAAGATCAATCTTAACCCCCAGCGCCTCCAGTACGTCTGCCGCTCCGGATCTGGATGACGCCGCCCGGTTGCCGTGTTTTGCCACCGGAACCCCTGCCGCGGCGATCACCAGGGAAGCCGTGGTGGATATATTAAAGGAATTGGCCCCGTCCCCTCCGGTTCCCACAATCTCCAGCACATCCATATTGTGGAGAAGCTTGATGCAGTGGGCGCGCATCCCTGCTGCCGAAGCGGTAATCTCGTCAATGGTTTCTCCTTTCAGGGAAAGAGCGGTCAAATACGCCGACATCTGCACGTCCGTAGCTTTTCCCTCCATAATTTCATTCATTACCTGCTCTGCCTCATCATAGGACAGATCCTGTTTCTGTGAAAGTCTGATAATTGCCTCTTTGATCATCATTTATACCTCCTGCCGGTTTTCATATATTTTGTCATCTGCTGTATATAAAAGATCCAGTTCCGTAACTACTGTTCCTCTTTCTGCTTATCTCATTCTGTCTTTCTGTCTTTTCCTGCTTCCAGCAGGTTCCGGATCATGCGGAACCCATCCGGGGTCATTACGGATTCCGGATGGAACTGTACGCCCCAGATAGGATATTCCCTGTGTTCCAGAGCCATCACTCCCCCCCTGTCTGTCCTTGCCGTAACACGAAGCTCCGCCGGAAGAGAAGATTCCCTGACGGCCAGAGAATGATACCGGGCCACCTGGATGGGCTTCTCAATTCCCCTAAACAGAAGCGTATCCTCCACATCTGTCAGCAAAGACGTCTTTCCGTGCATCAGCTGCTCCGCATAAGTCACCTCGCCTCCGAAGGCGGCGGCAATTGCCTGGTGGCCCAGGCACACGCCGAATATCGGAACCTTTCCTTTCAGATTCTGTACAAGGGGAATACAGATCCCTGCGTCCTCCGGCCTGCCCGGCCCCGGCGAGAGTACGATCAGGTCCGGACGCATCTCTGAAACCTCTTCCAGAGTAATCCGGTCATTCCTGACAATCCGCACATCCGGGTCAATCTGGGCTATGAACTGGTACAGGTTATACACAAAACTGTCGTAATTATCTATCAAAAGTATCATTCCAGTCCTCCTTCCGCCAGCTCAAGGGCTCTGCGCACCGCCCCTGCCTTATTCCGGCACTCTTCGAATTCCCGCTCCGGCACGCTGTCCGCCACAATGCCTGCCCCGGACTGTACGCACACAATTCCGTTCTTTTTATAGGCCAGACGGATGGAGATGCAGGTGTCCATGTTTCCTCCGAAATCCAGATACCCCACAGCGCCTCCGTAAATTCCCCGCTTGCGTTTTTCCAGTTGGGAGATAATTTCACAGGCCCGGATTTTCGGCGCCCCGGAAAGTGTCCCTGCCGGAAGAATCGCCTGAATCGCATCTACCGCGTCCATCTCCGGCTTTAGTTCGCCTGAAACCGTAGAACCAATATGCATGACATGGGAGAAACGTTCAATCTCCATATGCTTTTCCACATGAACGGTTCCGGGAATACTGATTCTGCCCAGATCATTCCTCCCCAGATCTACCAGCATATTATGCTCCGCCAGCTCTTTTTCATCTTCCAGGAGTTCCTTTTCAAGAGCCAGGTCTTCTTCCTTCGTCTTTCCCCGGGGCCGGGTTCCCGCCAGCGGGAACGTAAATATTTTCCTGTTTTCCAGCTTTGCCAGTGTCTCCGGCGAAGCTCCCGCCACTTCAATATCATCACTGGAAAAGTAAAACATATAAGGAGACGGATTGGTTGTACGGAGCACCCGGTAGGTATCAAACAGGCTTCCTCTGGCTCTGGCGGTCATGGGATTGGACAGTACAGCCTGGAAAATATCGCCTTCTCGGATATACTCTTTTGCCTTCTCCACCATTGCACAATACTCTTGCTGATCCGCTCCGAATGAAAACGCTTCTTCCAGAGAAAGGGGCGGGAACACCGCTTTTGCTCTGCTGCGGATCAGTTTCTCCATCTGGGTCAGCTCCGCCTCTGCAGATTTCAGATTTTCTTCCAGATCTCCTTCCAGACTGACTCCTGCAATCAGAATCAGTTTCTGCCGGTAGTTGTCAAATACAATTACCCGGTCAAAGAGCATCAGATCCACATCCCGGAATTCTTTCTGTCCCTTTTTCTCCAGCGCCGGCTTCAGGGAAGGCTCCTGATATTTCATATAGTCGTAGGAAAAATAGCCTACCAGTCCGCCTGTAAAAGAAGGCATTCCTTCGATTACCGGACTTTTGTAACGAACGAGAATTTCCCGGATCACCTGTCCGGGATCTTCCGTATCAAATTCCCGTATCGTCTTTTCTTCGTCCTCTTTGCCTTCTGCAATCATCATATGACCGTCTGTGCATGTAATCTCCATTACCGGCGCGTAGCCGAGAAATGAATATCTGCCCCACTGCTGCCGGTCCTCCGCGCTTTCCAGCAGATAGCAGTGCCTGCTGGCCGCCCGCAGGGTGCGCATTACTTCAATCGGAGTGAATGCGTCCGCATAGATCTCCCGGCTGACAGGCACTCTTCTGTAGATTCCTGTCCCGGCATATGACTGCAGCATATTCAGCATCTTATCCCTGTCCATGTTGTCTTCCTCCTTTTCTGAATGCTGACATAAAACAGATCATCCTGCAAAGAGTCCGATCCGCAGAACGCAGAAAGTTTTCTGGCAAATAAAAAAATCCCTGACAGAATATAACTATTCTGTCAAGGACGGTAATCTAAAATCATTTCCGCGGTGCCACCTTGATTCACGGTCTGCCCGTGCACTTTGCGAGATACCAGCATATCCCCGGCAACTGACGTATGCCCTCACGTCACAGAGTACTCGGACAAAAATCCTTTGACTGTGCCCTCCGCGGTCCATTTGGCAGACTGCATCTCGACCCGGCTCTCACCTTCCCGGACTCTCTGTGCGCGCATGACTGCTTTGATCTCCGCTTCAACGGTTTAATGCGCTGTTCTGTTTTATGTGTGAAATTTTATCACTCCGCTTTTTCTCTGTCAAGAAATTTTTCTGTCCGGATACAGTTTTTTCACAAATCAGCAGTATCCTTTTCCTGCGCCAAAGGCAGATTTTTACTCTGCCGCAGGCGGTTTCCCGCCGGAAAAATTATTTTCGTGAAATCATATGTTTTATAAACACATACAGCACAATGACAAAAGCGAGCAGATAACCGAAAGCGCCAAGTGCCGGAATGCCCAGCACTTTGGGCGTCATATCTGTGGTGCAGATAATACTGGAGCTGATCAGCAGAGCCATGACCCACAGGCCCATGACAATGTTGCGCACCAGTCTTCTGAGCAGCTGAGCCAGATCGTCTGTCACCTGCAGATCCAGGTTTACTTTGGCCTGCCCTTTCAGGTAGCCGTGCATCATATCCGACACAAGAGACGGAATATCCAGCGCCTTCCGGAAGGACTTTACAATACTCTTTCCACTGCTTTTGAGTTCCTTTTTCAGATCAAAGTTCCGGAAAAATTCTCCCGACATATGTGCAGTTGCAATCTCTACCATATTGATATCCGGTGCAATGTCCGCAAGTACGCCTTCCATGTGGGTAAGTCCCCGGGCAAGCATGGTCAGACCGTGAGGCATCTTGATTTTATTGTTCTTCATGACCTCCATCAGATCTGTCATTACTTCCGCCACATTAATCTGCCCCATCTGCACACTGCCGTACTTCATCAGAAGTCCGTCTATATCCTCATAAAGCTTTCTCTGATCCGGCCGGGTTCTGAACTCTCCCAGCGCCATTACAGCCTGCTGTATAAGTCCCACATCACTGAGGGCCACCCCCTGCACAGCCTTTCCGATCATCTCCCGGTCGTGCTCTGTCAGACGCCCCATCATTCCCATATCAATCCAGATAATCTTTCCATCCCGGATCTTCACATTGCCGGAATGGGGATCCGCATGGAAGAACCCGTCGTCCATCACCTGTTTAATATAGTTATCCACCAGCTTGCTGCCGATCTCTTTCAGATCGTAGCCCTGGGCCAGCAGCGCCTCCTTGTCGTCAATTCCGCACCCGTCAATAAACTCCATCACAAGCACATGGACGGTGGTATACTGCTGGTACAGAACCGGAGTTCCTACAAACGCTACATCCTTGTTCCTGCGGGCGAATTCTTCCATATTGGAAGCCTCTGTCAGGAAGTTCATCTCATCCCTTGTGACAGACCACATCTCATCCAGGACAAGATCCAGATCGGCCATGCCCTTGATACTGACCGGCGGAAGAAGTTTCACCGCTTTATGAAGGAGGGCAATATCTCTGGCCATTTTTTCATAAATGCCCTTTCGCTGGACTTTTACTACGACCTTCTCCCCGGTTTTCAGAACCGCGGCATGCACCTGGGCAATGGAAGCAGAGCCCTGCGGCTTCTCCTCAATGGAAGAGAACACTCTCTTCCAGGAGCGGCCGTAGGACTCTTCAATTACATCCAGTACTTCCTGAAACGGCATTGGCGTCACTTCCGACCGGAGCCGCATCAGCTCATCGCAGTAGCGCTTCGGAAGAATATCCGAATGCATGGACATAATCTGTCCCAGCTTAATGAATGTGGGGCCCAGATCCTCCAGAATCAGCCTCAGCTTCTCCGGCGTAACGCCTTTCGTGATATTATGTCTTCGGAGTACGGCAGTAATTTCCCGCAGTCTTGAATTGTACTCAATGGGTTCAATACTACTGCTCATCTGCCTTCTCTTCTGCTTCCTTCTTCTGAATCTGCTCCTTCAGTGCAGCAAGCTGTTCCGGAGTCATCTTATCCAGCAGATCGGTGATATCTTCCGCTGTTGTCTCCTTTTTATCGGTATTGACTTTCTCCTTCACAGTCTTTTTGATATTGTGCTTCAGCTCCTCGTTGAGCACTTTCCCCTGCTCAACTGTCAGTTCACCTTTCTCCACCATCTCATCCAGCAGATCTTTTGATTTCTCCGCCGTTACCGCAACTGCTCCAATGCCTGCCAGCAGAAGCTTTTTCACATTTTCACCAAAACTGTCCATACGTCATGTCTCCCTTCTGTATGTATCTGCAAACTCTGTAAGTATCTCCTGTATTCTGCGGACCGGCGTCTTACTTTTCCTCAGCCTGTCCGCTTCCGAATTTCTCTTTATAGCGGTCAATGCACTCTTCGATAACTTCCACAGCTCCGAGTGCATTGTCAAATTCATTTACTGCTGTCTTCTTGCCTTCCAGATCCTTGTATACAGTGAAGAAATGTCTGATCTCGTCAAAAATATGCTTTGGCAGTTCTGAAATATCTGTATACATCTCATAAGTCGGATCCGCCAAGGGAATCGCAATGATCTTTTCATCCCCGGCGCCCCCGTCTGTCATCCGCATCACACCGATAGGATAACAGCGGACAAGTGTCAGCGGTTCCAGCGGTTCCGAACACATAACCAGTACGTCAAGAGGATCTCCGTCATCCCCCAGTGTACGCGGTATAAAACCATAATTCATAGGATAATGGGTTGACGTATAGAGAACCCGGTCCAGAATAATCAGCCCCGTCTCTTTATCCAGCTCATACTTTTTCTTACTGCCCTTGGAGATCTCGATTACTGCAATGAAATCCGTAGGGAAAATGCGCTCTTCACTGATATCATGCCATATACTTCCCATATTTATCCCCCTTCCCGCTCTATAAATGCTCTTTCAGGACTTTTTCCAGAGCAGCGCACGCGGCGTCTTCATCCGGTCCGTCCACTTCAACAGCAACTTCATCTCCGCACTTTATTCCCAGCCCCATCAGCGGAGCAAGCTTCTTGGCGTCTGCTTCTTTCTCTCCGCTTCTGAACAGCACAGAGGATTCATACTTTTTTGCTTCTTTCACTACAATCCCGGCCGGCCTTGCATGAATGCCCGCCCTGTCAGCGATAACATACGTAAATGATTTCATAATGTTATCTCCTTTCTGTCTTTTCTCGATACTCTTCCGATCAGGAAACGGCCTTCCGCCTCCTGTCGTTTATAGCATAATTTTACCCCTTTCCGGGCGTTACGTCCAGTATTTTATAGCACCGGAAAATGACAGTCAGAAAATAGAAAGCGTATGTGCCGACGTATCATAACAGAAGCTAAACGCCACTTTTTCTTCCTCCACGTCCTTTCTTGTCAGATATACTGTAATATAAAGCGTCCGAGGCACATTCCCCATCTCTCTCGAAAACTTTGTGGTCTGAAAATCATTTGTTTCATACATTTTGATCACTGTCCGTGCAAATGCTTCCCGATCCCTGATTTCCCCGGAATTTGCCACTACTGTCAGGCTGCATTTTTCATTCTGGGTTCTCGTGCTTATCACATCCGGCACTCCCGAATCCATTCTGTCGTCTCCGGGACAGCATCCTGCCGGAACAGTAACAACAGCAAGCATTACTGCCGCCGCTGCTATAAATTTTGTCAACGTCTTTTTGCTTTTTATCATATCCGCTCCATTTTGTATCACTTTTACAACCGATTATATCTTCCGGTATACACAAAATCAAGCAAAATATGCATAAAAACTTCTGCATCTTTCTACAAGTTCCAGATCGTCTCATCACCGCAGATATTTCGTATCTTCAGCCGGAGGGGCCGCTTCTCCGAATAGATTTTCCCGTCCCAGAATTCCCCGGTAATCTTTCCGTCCCGGACAGCATACCCCTGCCTGTCTATTCTGATCTCCGCGGCGGAACGCCATCTGCCGCAGGACTCGCTGCAGTCCAGCGACAGAAATTCAACCAGCTCCAGTCCTTCCTCACTGATTATAATCGGAGTGAATTCTGTGCCCCGCTTTATTTTTGCCCGCTCCTTTTTGCTGTTAAACGTGTCAATTTTTTCCTGTATCCGGGCGCTGGTAAATTTTTCAAGTACAACACAATATCTTTTCTGATTTTTTTCTTTATCCGGATCCCTCAGTTCCTCTGTATGGAACACTGCCGTGTCCTTTTCCTCCGCACCGCCCAGAACTTTATTCAGATCTCTCAGTTCAATCTCAACAGCACTTTTTTTCTTTCCTTCTATAAACCGCTGTACTTCATCCACATCAACCGGGCCGGCATAGTAAACTACAGCCTTTTTCACACGGCTATCCAGAGCCGGAATCGCCCGGTTAATCAGCTCTTCCAGAAACCTCTGATCCAGCAGCTGTTCGCTGCCGCTACGCAGATCCGGAAGATGCACCGGGACTCTGCCGGCCGTACCATCTGAAAGGAACCCCGTCCAGAACCGTCCTGCAGAATTTTCCGCACCGTCCGCTGCCGGGTTTTCTTTTTCCTTTTTGGTCTTCCGGGTCCTTTTCAGTCCCGGGACTGCCTTTTTCAGTTTCTCCGGCAACTGAACCGGGTTGCGGCAGAGGCGGCTGCTGTCCTGAAGATCCAGCACATCAAAAGACGCGTCCTCTGCCTTCAGACGGTCCCGGGCTGCCTGAATGGAATTCACACTGATATCGCAGTGAATAAACCTGCGGCCAAGCTTTGCAGCCGCAGCTGCCGTAACTCCGCTCCCTCCGAAAAAATCAGCCACAATCATTCCCCGTTCCGAAGACGCCTTAATGATCTTCTCCAGCAGCGCTTCCGGTTTCTGGGTTACATAGTCCGCCCTGATCTTTGTCCTGGAATTTTCATAGGGGATCATCCAGTAATCATTATCAATCATTCCCTCGTCCGGATAGTAAACACGCCATTTTCCCCGGTCAAACCGTTTTCTGCACGCCCGTCCCTGCCCGTCTCTGCTCTGAAAATGGCTTTTTATATATTCCTCTGTATATGGAACCCGGGCCCCTTTTGAATTAAAATAAGTATTCCCGCTCTTTCCGTAACAGAAGATCGTATCATGTTTCGGCGCGAACCGGTCCTTTGGCCGGCCTTGTGTGGAATAGCACCAGACAATCTCATTCCGGAAATTTTCTTCCCCGAAAATCCTGTCCAGGAGTATTTTTACATAATGACTGATATGGCAGTCCAGATGGACATAAATTGCAGCCCTCTCACTCATAACTTCTCTAACCGCCAGAAGGTTTTCACACATCCAGTCCAGGTACTGCCCTTTATCCCACACATCTCCATACATTTTTTCCTTCAGGAAACGCGGTTTCTGTCCCCCTGACACATTATCCGTTTCCGCCCTATTCCCCGGATCCTTCACGCTCCGGCGGATCCAGATCTTCTTCTCATAGTCCGTGCCGCTGGCAAAAGGAGGATCGATATATACCAGATCCGCCTGCACGCCTTTTTCCTTCAGATACGCACATGCCGAAATGCAGGAGCCCCGTATCACCAGATTCCCGCTTCCGTCCGCGCCTGCTGTTTCCTGATGTTCCGCCTCATACAGCGGCATTCCCCGGCTCAGAATTTCAGAGATTTCCTCTGTTCCCATACCACTGAACTCCCGGCCGGACTTCTGCAGAACCGCCTGGTCCTCTGCAGCTTCCTGCCGGAAAGGCACGTATTTTAACGGCACAGTTCCGCCTCCCCTCTGAATAATCCAGTCATCATTCCGACTAATATTTTTATTATCTATTTGCGTTATAAAATTGTCAACAGCTTTCTGTTTTGTCTCATTTTTACAACCGACCGGTGCAAAAGGATTATGTAAAATTTATAAAAATAATGCGGAATATGAGACGAAAACGAAAGGACAAACAAAGATACCCAAACCACAAAAAGATACAGGAGTAAAAAATCTGATCAGTAAAAATCTTATTGAACTGAGGAAAAAACGTAATTACTCTCAACGGCTTCTCGCATATCAGCTTCAGCTAAGGGGGTATGACATGGATAAAAATGTCATTACCAGAATTGAAACAAACAAAAGATATGTCACGGATATCGAACTGCAGGCATTGTGTGAGGTACTTGAAGTAACTTATGATGAACTGATCAACGGCAAGCCTTCGTAACTTTCAGAAACAGTAAAATAAAACAGGCAGCGGCTGTTTTCCATACAGCCGCTGCCTGTTTGCGTATCACCGGTTATTTCTGCGCCTCTTCTGCAGATCCAAGGGTTATGCTCAGTGTCTGTTCCTGATAGGATCCATTATCGGAACGCTGAACCACAATATCCACTTTCTCGCCTGCTGCGTAATACTGAAGTACATCCTGAAGCTGCTCCATGCTTCCGATGCTCCGGCCGTCCAGCCCGGTCAGAATGTCGCCTTTTTTCACTCCGGCCTCATCTGCCGGTCCGTTTTTCACAACTTCAGCTATCACAACTCCTGAGGGAATCCCGTACAGTTCTTTTGCTTCCTCTGAAACATCCTGCCCTGCAATTCCCAGATAGGACGCCTGGCTTGCATCCACCTTTTCTCTTGTAGTCAGGTTCATCAGCTGCTGCAGACTCTTCTCTGCCTTATCAATAGGAATTGCAAATCCGATATTGTCAACTGCTGTACCTGTTGAACTGGAAGCGGTTTTGGCCTCATTTATACCGATCAGTTCTCCCTTCATATTCAGAAGAGCGCCGCCGCTGTTTCCTTCGTTGATGGCTGCATCCGTCTGAATCAGTCCGGTAGAATTAATGGTTGTACCGCTCTGATCAGTCAAAGTCAGATCACGATCAAGAGCACTGACATAACCGCTTGTCACAGACTGTCCGTACCCCAGGGCATTTCCGATTGCCACAACCTGATCTCCCAGCTGAAGATCATCTGAATCACCGACTGTAGCGACCTTGATCTGTTTCATGGTATCGTCCGGAATATCGGAAAGTTTTACTGCCACAACTGCAAGATCATTGTCCACATCTGTGCCCTTCACTTCACCTGCCACGCTTTCCTGATCGATAAAGCCTACCGACAGACTGGTTGCACCCTCTACCACGTGGTTATTCGTAGCAATCAGCAGCTCGGAATCGTTTTTTCCTACGATAACTCCTGTTCCCGCACCCTCAACTTTATATTGCTGAGTTCCGCCGAAGAAACTTCTCATCTCCTCCACAGACATGGTGGAAATCGTAACTACTGACGGCATTGCATCTTTTGCCACCTGGGCTACAGTACCCGTCTGACTCTTGCCGGATGAAGCGGTTCCTGAATCACTGTTCACCGTCTGCGTCTGACCGATCTGATCCGCCTTATTCTCACGGTTGAGCAGATAGCCGCCTGCGGCATTTACTCCGACCATGACGCCTCCGGCAACCAGTCCGAATACAAGCGCCATTGCAACGACCGCTGCCCATTTCTTTCCTGTGGTCATAGGTTTCTTTTCTCTTGTTTTCTTTTCTGTATTCTGATTAAAAGGTTCATTTCCAAATCCATTTTCCATATTTTCATTAAACTGTTCACCCATAACTCTGTGCCTCTTTTCCTCTTAAAAACCTTTCTGGTTTCTTTTTCCTTTTTACAGTTTTCAAAATAGATTTAATTTGTGACGGAATTATGAAAAAAAGGCAAAGAAAATGTGATTCTTTTTCAGAAATCAAAAAAGAAGATGCTCCGAAAGGTAAGCATCCTCTTCTTCCCGGGCGGTATGCAGGATATATTACACACTGTCCTGCGGCTGTCCGGGCTCTTTCTGCCCTTGCTTTTTGGATTTCAGGTGCCATGCAGAGATTACGGAAACAATGGGTACAGTAAGAATAACCCCCATTGTAGATGCGATTCCCTGTATCACCTCTATTCCGATAGAATACATATTGGTAATCTGTGTTGACGAATACCCGTACACGTACATAAAAACAAGTGTATTGATCGAACTGCCGGTAAACGCCAGTATCAGAGTATTGGACATCGTTCCCATCATATCCTTGCCCACACGGATACCCGAAGTAAAAAGTTCCTTTCTGCTCAGCTGCGGATTCCGGTAATGGATTTCGCTGATCGTGGAAGCCACGGACATCGCCACATCCATAACTGCTCCCAGGGCGGAAATCAGGATCCCCGCGTAGAGGAGTTCTCCGATTCTCACATTGGTCATCTGCCCCACATACTCCAGCTGTTCAATATCAGAAACATTGTAGCCGGAAATCCCCGTCAGTTTTCCGAACAGAACGGCAAGCACCGCAGAGATTCCCACTCCGGCCACAGTTCCGATCATGGACGTGACGCTTTTGCTGGAAAGTCCTCCGATCAGATACATGGTAACAAATGTGGTCAGAACTGCTACCACAACTGCTGCAAAAACAGGGGATATGCCTCTGTAGATCATGGGCAGGAACAAAAATACAATACACACAAAGGTAAATACAAGGGCTACGGCGGAATGAAAGCCCTGTTTTCCTCCAATGATGCACAGTGTAATCAGGAACAGAAGAACAATCGCATACAACATCCAGGTTCTGTCCTGGCTGTATACGGTAACGTAGAGAGAGTCATCACTTTCATTGACCTCAGCGATGACTCTCATCCCTACCTTGCAGTGGGCTCCGTATAAATAGCTGGAGGAGCTCACTGCTTCTACTGTATTTCCTTTATAATCTCCGCTTAACAGCTTCAGGGAGACAACCTGATCACCGATCTGATTCCCGGATTCTGTCTCATTATCCCTGATAATGTCAACAACTTCTGCTTTTTCAAAAGTCTTGCCCTGGGTGTCGTAAAGCCCTACCCGGTCGATCTGATTATACCGGTACAGGAACAAAGCAAACAACACTGTAACCAGAAGGATAATCAGCTGTCTTCTATGCTTCAGGAGTTTCTGCATCTTATCGTCTCTTTCTCCTGATATAAACTGTTGTTCCGCCGATTGCCGCTGCAAGAACGAGAACTGCTGCCGGAAGGACTACGTTTGTGTAGTCCCCGGTTTTAACCGGTTTAGTTATTTCCGGTTTTACGTTCACGCCCGGTGCGTTCATATTTTCAGCCTGTCCGGATCCGTTCTGTTCACCGTTTCCGTCCTGACTGCCAGACGGATCTGACGTCCCCGCCGGATCCCCGGCTTCCTTTTTCACAAGAGCAGTCATAGCATTCTTCAGAGCTGTATATGCGTTGGTCAGTTCTTCTGTTGTTGCCTGTGCATTGTCATTGACTGTCTTTGCAGCTTCCAGAGCCTGCTGAAGCGCGCTGAAACTGGAGGCCGTATAATCATCCGCCTTCAGTGATTCTGCTTCTTCAATCAGCGCGGAAAGCTGGCTGTGATCTGCTGATTTCACAATCATGAACTGAGAATCGATTTTCTCATCTGTATCTGTCCGGTATGTATTCAGTGTCAAGCTCGTCTCTGTCACGTCAATTACCGAATAGGTCGGTACATCCTGCTGCCATCTGCTGGCAATGTAGGTCTGCTGTCTCGGAACCAGATCGTAATATTTACTTCCAGATGAAGAACCGGCTGTCAGATACATAATTCCTTCCGGATTGACCGCCACATCCTGTCCGTCTGTCAGCTCTTCTACTGCACTGTCATCCATCACAGAATACAGGTACTCCAGATATTTCTGCTCTGCAGGGTCAGTTGTATCATTCTTGATATTGGCCGGCGCCTCATATCTGGTCTCCGGATCCTCTCCTGCATCTATATCTTTGTCCAGCATCTCGTCAAACTCATCGTCTGTATACTCATATGTGCTCTGACCGCCTTTGAGCAGTTTTGATCTGGAATATGCATGGTCATGTCCCGTCAGAACAATATCAATATCATTGGCCTCAAAAATGGGGACAAGGCTGTATCGAAGATTGGTAATCTCCGGCTCATTGGAGTGTTCCGCAGAACCGTAGATATCCTGATGGAGCGTTACGATTCTCCATTTGCAGTCCTGATTTGCATTTACCGTTTCCTCAATGAACTGTTTGTGCTCGCTGACGTTTGTATCCTGTGTATTCAGAATAATAAACAGAGCATCGCCGTAAGTAAAGTAATAGTCGCCGCCCACATATCCGTTATCGCCAAGGCTGCTCAGATTTGCCGTATTAAAGTGATAGGTGTAATTCGCGTTGTCCGCATCATGGTTTCCTACGGTTGTGGCAACCGGAACATTCTTCATAAGTTCCGGGCTTAAATATCCGGCATACTCGGTCTCACTGATTGTATTGTCTTTTACTTTTTCCGCATTGGTCTGGATCTGGTCTCCGGAAGAAAGGACAAAGTTTGCTTTGTTCCCCGTCTTCGCGTATGCCCGGTTCAGCGTATAATTCCAGTTAAATGCATCATTGCGGACCGCTTCTGACTGAGCCGTCAGGAAGGAAGGTTTCTGAATATCTTCCGGTTTTTTAGCCTTCTCCTCATTGGATGAGCCGATCTGCGGATCTCCTACGAAAATAAAGCTGAAGTCACTTGTGTCGTCATCTGTTGTAAAGGATGCCGTCTCTTTCCCTGCCACCTGATAATAGTAAGTTGTTCCCGGCTGCAGATCTTTCAGCGTCACTTTATTGCTCGTATATCCGGTCTGCGCAGACGTCTGTGCCGGCGCAACAGCCTGTCCGTCGCTCAGATCACTTTTTGTTCCGTATACAAATCCGGTATCCTCTCCGTCCTTGCTGTACCACGCGAAATTCATCTGCGTCTCATCGGCGCCCGGTGACATGGATACCTGAGTCCAGTCATTTTTGATTGTCTCCCACTGAGCGCACCACGCCTCCCAGGCTCCTCCCTGTGCTGCCGCAGTCTGACTGGCATCTGTCATTCCGTCGGGAGCTGCCTCTGCGAATGCACTCATAGGCTGACAGACTAAAGCTGCCGTTAAAACCAGCATTGCCGCTTTTTTCCACTTCATCTTTCATTCTCCTCCAATCAAAATCGTATGGAATCACAAAGATTCATGTGGAATTATAGCATCCCTGTAAAACTATTTTTTGATTTTTACATAGTTTTAACGCTGTTTAACCAATTTATAACCAAAGGACGGGCTATGTATCCCGATTGCCGCTGCAGAAAATTCTTTTTTGTCAGATTGGCAAAAAAATCCCGCCTCTTTTCCAAGAGACGGGATTTTAATACCGCTTATTACTTCCGGTTTTTATCCTGCCAAATTAAGCGTTCTTCTGAGCAATTGCTGCCTGAGCCGCTGCCAGTCTTGCAACCGGTACACGGAACGGTGAGCAGGATACATAATTAAGTCCGATGCTGTTGCAGAACTCTACAGAGCTCGGATCTCCGCCGTGCTCGCCGCAGATACCAACGTGCAGGTTCGGGTTAGATGCCTTGCCAAGCTCGATTGCCATCTTCATCAGTTTGCCGACGCCAACCTGATCCAGTTTTGCAAACGGATCGTTCTCAAAGATCTTAGCATCATAGTAAGCGTTAAGGAACTTACCAGCGTCATCACGGGAGAATCCGTATGTCATCTGTGTAAGGTCGTTTGTACCGAAGCAGAAGAAGTCAG